>JAGVUD010000537.1 GCA_019136435.1 Armatimonadota bacterium
GAAGCGGTTGATTAGGTTCTGTAGGTCTTGAAAGTCAGCGTCCATAGAATTGGGCCTTCGTGTTTATGCACATAGCCGATGCTATGAGCAGGTGACCTTAACCCGAGTTCGCCAGTTGCGCCCTTTTCTTGCTCATAACCAGTTGCAAATGAACAAAACTTTCTAAAAAGTCTGTACTACATTTTCGATCATTTTCGGGATCTGGGGCACACTCAGTCCCAGGCGATCCAACAGCATCGCCAGCGGTTTCTCCGGTTTTGAGACGACGCGCAGGCGGAGGTCTGAGCCGGTGTCGGTCGGCAGCGTGAGGTCCATCGCATGCAACCGGTCCATCTCCAGGAGGAACTGGCGGGCGCACGTGCCGAGGCCCTTGGACGCCATCCACTGTTCGAGCGTCCGCCACATGGCCAGGGCCAGGAAGCAGACGAGGATGTGGGCGTCGACGCGATGTTCCTTCTGGTGGAAGACGGGCCTCAGGGCCAGGTCGCTCTTGGACGTGCGGAACGCCGCCTCCGCCTGGGTGAGCTGGATGTACCACTTCCAGAGTTCGGCGGGGTCCTCGGAGACGTGGTTGGTCCGCAGCAGGTAGGCTCCGTGGGCCAGCGAGGACCAGTCCATCCTCTCGGCGCGCTCGTCCAGGCGCAGCGCGCAGGCGCGGCCGCCGCCGTCCCTGACGACCGCGACGTCGAAGACCCGGTCCGCGGCCGGGTTGCGCCCCAGCCAGCGCCCGATCCGGCGCTCGACTTTCTGCGCGTCGGCCGACGGCCGTCTGCGCAGGCCGGCGTCGATCTTGTCCAGCGCCTTGCGCAGCCGCCCGATCTGGCGCTCCAGCATTGCCCGCTCCTTGGCCGCCCGGTCGCGGCTGCGGCAGAGCACGAAGCGCTCGTCCGCGCCGTCCGGGGCCGCGGCCAGTTTGACGTCGAGCCCCTCGCGGATCGTCTGCCAGCCGCCGGCGTCCAGCAGTTCCGCCTCGTACCGGCGCAGCATGCTCTTCGGCGTGCCGACCAGGTAGCGGGCGCCGCGCCCCCGGAGGAACTCCAGGTTGTCCTCGCTGACGATGCCGCGGTCGGTCACCCACACCCGGTTGGCCTTGCCGTACTTCCCCTCCATCATCTCCACGATCTCCTCGAGCGTGGTGACGTCCGTGCGGTTGCCGGCGAAGACCTCGTAGCCTACGGGCAGCCCCTCCCGCGTCACGACCAGGCCGACGCACACCTGCTTGCAGTCGGGGCGGTTGTCGCGCGAATAGCCCCGCGCCGCCTTCGGGTTGGCCTCCGCCTCCCCCTCGAAATAGGTGCTCGTCACGTCGTAGAGCAGGAAGTCGTACCCCGTGCCGAACCACGAGCCCCACCGTTCCTGCAGGTGGCGGCAGAGCGCGTCCTTGTGCCCGAGCAGCTCGTCCAGCCCGCGGTACAGGCGGCTCTCGTTCATCCGCTCCGCGGGCACCCCCAGCAGATCCGGCAGCGCCGTGCCCTCGTACCATCGTTCGGACACGCCCAGCTCGCTCGTCTGCGCGCAGAACCGGCCCGCCGCCAGGACGCACGCGACCAGGTCCCAGCCGACGTCCTCCCGCCCCGCCGGCATCAGGCCGGCCAGCAGCCGGTGCAGCCCGAGCCGCCGCCACACGGCCAGCGCCGCCCAGACCCGGCCGAACTCGCGCACCCGCCCCACGCGCACGCCGCGCACGTTGACCCGCCGCCACTCCGGCGCGGGGGCGGCGCCGAGGCCGGGCAGGGCGGGCTGCCGGGGCGCATCCGCCTCGCGCCCCTCCAGCAGCGCGTCGATGTCGGGCCAGCCGTACTCCCTTCGCGCCTCGCCCTCGTCCAGCTTGCCCAGGTAGGCGACCGTCTCGTGGCGCGGCCCCGCCGCCGTGCGCACTGTGCGCGCCAGCTCCCAGTACTCGTAACGCTCCCCGTTCTTCGTCCTTGCCCGTCGCTTTAAGAACATGCCGCCATTATCGGGCTTTGCATACCCTGTCTGCAACCGGGTGGTCTGTACTACATTGGCTTTTGCGGACTGCTTCTACAAGAAGGCAACAGGTTATGAGCAAAAAACAGTGCAAAAAAGTGAATCTCATGCCCGAACTGGCGAACTCGGGCTAGACCAGAAACTCCACCCCTCGGTCTGCCAGCGCCCGTTTCAAGCCGGGGCCGTCCAGGATGGCGCCACAGGCTTGTCCTGCATGGCGCTCGCCTCCCTGGGGAACGCCGCCGCAGACTCGAACAAGGCATACAGATTTTCCTTCGGCACTTCGGGCCCGACGGAGGATGATGCGTTTAGAAGAAAGCCTCCCCCCCGCCGCCGAGCGAGCGCCACGCAGCGCGCGACCTCCCGCCGGACATCGTCCGGCGTGCCGAACGGCAGCGTCGTCGTCGTGGGCACGCTGCCGATCAAGACCGGCTTGCGCCCCCGCCGGGTGCGCATCTCCGAGAGCGCTTCGACATCCACCGGAGTCCCCGCTTTTTCCTGGAAGCCCTGAAATCCGTCCACGCCGCACTCCAGCAAGCGTGGCGCGAGCGGCATGATATTGCCGTCGGCGTGCCAGATGATCGTGAGACCCGCCTCGTGCAGCGGCTCCAGGGAACGGCGCAGGCGGGGAAAATAGATCTGCTCC
>JAGVUD010000117.1 GCA_019136435.1 Armatimonadota bacterium
AGTGAGCCACGTGATATCGGGAATGACGATATCAACGCCGGGCATCTCCTCGTCGGGAAACATCAGCCCGGTATCTATGACGATGATGTCATCTCCGCACTGAACGGCGGACATGTTCTTGCCGATCTCGCCGACGCCGCCGAGAGGCACAAACAACAAACTGTCAGTCAAAACAGGAACGCTTCTTTCTTTTCAGGGATGGCGCGGATGCGGGAACGGCCGGTCACTGCTGGCCGCCGCGCGGTTTCAGATCTACTCCCCGCGGCAGGGCGGCTATCGCCGCGCGCAAAGTCTGCTTTTCGGATTCTGTCGCGTCAACGAGCGGCAGGCGCACGCCGCCGCAGTCCCACCCGCAGATTGCCAGCGCGGCCTTCACGGGCACGGGATTGACCGTGATGAACAGCGACTTGAAGAACGGATACAGATGCGCGTTTGCCGCCGCCGCGCTGCCGATGCGGCCTTCCACGAAGTCGCGGATCATGGCCTGGATCTGCGCGCCGGCGAGGTGCGCGGCGACGCTCACCACCCCCACCGCTCCGATGGAAAGCATGGGCAGCGTGAGGCTGTCGTCGCCGCTGTAAACGGCGAAGTCCGCACCCGTGCGGGCGATGATGTCCGTCACCTGATCCATGCTTCCGGCCGCCTCTTTGATGCCGATGATATTCTGAATCTCGGCAAGGCGCGCCGTTGTGGACGGTTCCATGTTCACGGCGCATCGCCCCGGGATGTTGTAGAGAAGGATGGGCAGCCCGGTGCGCTCCGCAACATGCCGGAAGTGCTGGTAAATCCCTTCCTGCGAAGGCTTGTTGTAGTACGGCGCGACAATAAGCGCGCCGTCGCAGCCCGCCTTCTCCGCGTAGTGACAGAGCTCCAGGCATTCGGCGGTGGAGTTTCCCCCGGTTCCGCCGATGACCAGCCCGCGCGAGCCCACGGCGTCGCGGATGACCCGGAAGAGTTCTCCATGCTCGGCCATGTTGAGCGTGGCGGACTCTCCGGTTGTGCCCGCGACGACCACGCCGTCGGAGCCGGACTCAATGAGCGCCAGCGCCAGTTCCCCGGCGCGGTCGAAGTCCATGGAGAGATCGTCTTTGAACGGCGTGACCATCGCCGTGAGGACTCGTCCGAACCTGGGTGTCATTGCGGGCGCAGCCAGCCTCTCTGGACCGCGATCTCGGCGATCTGGACGGCGTTCGTGGCGGCCCCTTTCCGGATGTTGTCGGCTACAACCCACATGTCCAGCGCGTTGGGGTTGCCCGGGTCCTGCCGGATACGCCCGACGAACGTCTCATCGGCGCCCTCCGCATCGAGCGGCATGGGGTACTTGCCGTCCGCCGGATCGTCCACAACGACGATTCCGGGCTGGGCGGCGAGAAGCTCGCGGGCTTCCTCCGGCGAGATCGGGGACTCGAACTCGACATTGACCGTCTCGGAGTGGCCGCGCCGCACGGGCACGCGCACGCAGGTGGCGGACACGGCGAGGCCGGGCATCCCGAATATCTTGCGGGTCTCCTTGATCATCTTGATCTCTTCGCCGTAGTATCCGGGGAACTCGTCCTTGAGGCCGCTGATCTGCGGGATGAGGTTGCCCAGAATCTGGTACGGGTAGTTCTGAATCGTGGGCGGGCGGCCTTCGGCGATCTCGTGCAACTGCGCATCGAGCTCCCTGATGCCCGCGCCTCCGCTTCCGGACACGGACTGGTAGGTGGAGACGACGACGCGGCGCATCGGCGACCGCCTGTTGAGCGGCGCGAGCGCGGCGACCATCTGGATGGTGCTGCAGTTCGGATTCGAAACGAAGCCGTTGTGCGCGCTGATGGCGTCGGCGTTGGCTTCGGGCACGACGAGCGGGACGCGGTCATCCATCCGGAAGTCGTCGCCGTTGTCCACCACAAAGCAGCCGCGCTCGACAGCCTGCCAGCCGAACAGCTGGCTGGCGCCCTTCTCGCCTTCAGTGCCCGCGAAAAACGCGATGTGCTTTCCTTCGAAAGCTTCGGCAGCCGTCGGGAGCACCTGATATTCCTGGCCGTCAATGACCTGCTTGCGCTCGCTGCGCGCAAGCACTGTGATGCTGCTGGCGGGGAATGCGCGCTTCTTCAGGACCTTTACCATCTCCTCGCCGACCAGGCCCGCGCCTACGACAACGACTTCATAGCCTTCCATAATCGTGATGATTCACCTTTCCCGCCCCCGACGCCGCCGGGGACTCTATCAGTATTGCACATGGCGGGGCCGCCGCCCCACGTCCATCGCTATTCGAACAGAAAACTCTCGAGCCCGTACACGAGCCCCTTTCGCTCCAGAATGCGCCGGATTCCGAGAAGCACTCCCGGCATGAAGCTCTTGCGATCGTAGGAGTCGTGCCGGATAATGAGGCCTTCGCCCGGGTTTCCGAACAGCACCTCCTGATGAGCCACCAGCCCTGGCAGGCGCACGCTGTGAACAGGGACGCCGGACACGCTCTGGCCCCTCGCCGGATATTCGCTTTCGTCCCGCTGTGCGGCATCGCCCCTGGCGGCGGCGATTCTGGCGGCGGTCATGAGCGCGGTACCGGACGGGGCATCGAGTTTGCGCTCGTGATGCAGCTCGATGACCTCCGCGCCCGAGAAGAACTTTGCGGCCTGCCTTGCGAACTCCATCATCAGCACCGCGCCGACCGCGAAGTTCGGGGCGACAAGCACGCCCACGCCGTTTGCTTCGGCGAGACTCCCCAGAGCGGCGCGCTGGTCCGCTCCGAGCCCGGTCGCGCCGACTACGCATGCAACGCCGGCATCCAGGACAGCTCTGGCATTTTCGAAGACTGCCCCCGGCACCGAGAAGTCCACGACGACGTCGGGACGCACGGCCTTCAGGAGTTCGGGCACGCTTGTTGCGAACACGGGACCTCCCGCAGGCGCGACGGCGGCCGCCGGGTCGGCGCCGCCGCAGAAGAGCATATCGTCTGCTTCGCGCACGGCATCGGCGACGAGGCTGCCCATCCGCCCGGCACAGCCAGCGACTGCCACGGAAATGGGACGATCCGCGCTCATGCCGCCATCACCCCTTCCATCTCGGCGGCGGGGCCGATTACGGCCATCGAAAGCGACTCCTCGCACAGCAACTCAGTCGCCGCCGTTCTTACGTCCGAGGGGGTTACATCCTGAACGGACTGCAGAACTTCTTCGAGAGGCACCAGGCGTTCGAAATCGAGAAGGCTCTTGGCCATCCGGCTCATGCGGCTGCCCATGGCTTCGTGGGCAAGCAGTATGGAGCCCCGGATGAGCGTCTGCGCCCTTCGGAACTCGGCTTCGGGGACGTCCTCGGCGGACACGCGCCTGAGCTCGTCGCGCACCAGTGAGAGCACTTCGCCGAGCGTCTCCACGCCTGTTCCGCCATACACCGCGAACATTCCGCCCTCGCGGAAGCAGACGCGGTAGGAGCCGATGTCGTAGGCCAGCCCGCGCTTCTCGCGAATCTCCTGGAACAGCCTGCTGCTCATGCCTCCGCCCAGGATCGCATCGAGCACGGCGAGGGTGTATCTGCGCTGGTCGTGCCCGGAATAGCCCGGGGCGCCGATGCAGAAATACGCGGCTTCGGTGTCTTTGTTGACGAGGCGGCGCGCGGGGATGTGCGCGACCGGCGGGTATTCGGCGGGCGGGGCGCTTCCGTCGAGTGAACCCAGCGCTGCGGCGGCGAGGTCAACAAGCTGACTGTGGTCGAGATTGCCCGCGGCCGATATTACCAGGCGGCCGGGAGCATAGTGCACGTCGCGGTAGCCCCTCAGGCTGCCGCTCGTGGCGGCGCGCACGGTTTCTTCGGTTCCGATGACCGAGTGCCCGAGCTGGTGCTCACCCCAGGTCACCTGGGTCAGGATGTCGTGGACGTGGTCTTCGGGAATGTCCTGATGACGGCGTATCTCGTCGGTTACGACGTCTTTCTCGCGCTCGAGTTCGACCGGATCGAAGGCGGAGTTCAGCAGCATGTCCGAGAGAACATCGAACGCGAGGGGCAGGAACTCCTTGAGAACGCGGGCATAGTAGGTGGTATACTCGCGGTCGGTTGCGGCGTTGATCTGCCCGCCGACCGAGGCGATCTCATCGGCGATGTCCCTTGCCGATCGCCGGGCCGTGCCCTTGAACAGCATGTGCTCGAGGAAGTGGGACATTCCGTGCTCGGAGGGCTCTTCGTTTTTCGCGCCCGCGCCGACCCAAACGCCGAGGGCCACGCTCTCGACGTGCGGAACGTGTTCGGTGACAATGCGAACCCCGTTGTTGAGTGTAGTAAGATTGATCATGGCGCGAGAAGTGCCCGGCCCGGCAGGAGAGGCGCGGGCCCCTTGCGGGCAGACGTGTCTCTCAGGCGAACTGCCGGGTGCGAAGAGACTGTGAGGAGTTTACCTGAAACGGGGCGAAGCTAACAACGAGAACTCCGCGGGCGCGGGTCTCGTCGGGGCAGCTGTCGGGGAGGTGACGATGCGGGAGACTTCCGGGCGAAAAAGAGGCGGGGCACACACAAAAACGGACGCAGACAGCATCGGGAGTGTGCAAAGAGCGCACGAGGTTCTGACAGCGATTATCGAGAACTCGCCGGTCGCGATCATCACGCTCGACCCCGACCAGCGCGTGATGACCTGCAATCCCGCCGCCGAGCGTCTCTTCGGGTGGGACGCAAAAGAAATACTGGGGCATCCGTATCCGCTCATTCCCGCCGAGGCACAGCCCGAGTTCGACAGGCTCTGGGCCGGCCTTAAGGCGGGAGAAAGCGTCACCGACCGCGAGGTCGTGCGGCGCCATCGCGACGGCAGGGCGCTGGACGTCAGCCTCTCGGTCGCGCGGCTTCACGACTCCGCGGGACGGGTGACCGGGTTCCTCGGGATGATGGTGGACATCACCGAGCGCAGGAAGGCCGAGTCGGAGCGCGAGCATTCGCTTTCGCTGTTGCGAGCGGCTCTGGAGTCCACGGAGGACGGCCTGCTGGTGCTCGACCCGGACGGCCGTGCAGTCGTGGTCAACAAGCGTTTCGTTGAAATGTGGCGTGTCCCCGCTGACGCCGGAATCGGGCAGGACGTACGTCTTCGGGCTTGGCTGCTTTCTCTGGTGGAAGACCCCGAAGGATTTGAGCGTAACGGACAGGAGCTTCTGGATCATCCCCACCGTGAACAGTATGACCTTCTGAAGCTGAGGGACGGCAGGCTATTCGAACGGTACTCGCGCCCCCAGATGATTGCGGGCAGACCGGTGGGACGCGTCTTCAGCTTCCGCGACGTCACTCACCGGACGCGGGCGGAGCAGGCCATCCGGACGCTGAACCAGGAACTGGAGAAGAGGGTGCAGGACCGCACGTCGGCTCTGGCGGAGGCGAACGCCAAACTGAGGCGCAGGATGCGGGAGCTGCGCGCTCTAAACGGCATGGCGGCGGCTGTTACGATGTCACTGAGCGTTACCGAACAGCTTGAGGCACTTGCCGAGCATCTCTCGCGCGATCTGCAGGTGCCGGGCGGAATGCTGTTCGTTGTGACTCCGGAAACGGGCGTCCCGCAGATGGAGCGATGCTGGGGCATTCCGGAAGACCTCGCCGCGAAGCTGGCGGCCGATCCGGCGGCCATGCCAGGCCTGAAGCAGTGCATCCGCAGGCGGCACTTACTGCGGCAGCGCAACGGAGATGCGCTGGAATCCGAGGAGGACAGGGACTGCCCGCGCGAACTGGACATGGACCGGCCGACCATCGTGCCCGTCATCGCGCGGTTGCAGGTTCAGGCGGTGATGGTTCTGTGGAACTGGCGTTGCCGCGATTTCGCCGAGAGCGACATCAGAGTGTTTCGCAGCCTGGGCAAGCAGGTGGCGCTCGCGGTGGAGGATGCGCGGCTGTACACCGAACTGCGCAGCAGCCACGAGCGGCTGCAAGGGCTGTCGAGGAAGGTTGTGGACGTGCAGGAGCAGGAGCGGCGCCACATTGCCCGCGAACTTCACGACGAGATAGGCCAGACCCTGACCGGGGTAAAGCTGAGCCTGGAAATGCTCCATCGCGACCCGGAGCGGCAGCCAGAGGCTCTCGATCAGGCGCAGCGTCTCGTGAACGAGCTGATGGCCAGAGTCCGCGAGTTGTCGCTGGCCCTGCGGCCGGCAATGCTGGACGACCTGGGCCTTCTGCCAGCGCTGCTGTGGCTTATGGACAGCTACAGCAGGCAGACCGGCGTCCGGGTGGATTTCGAGCACCAGGGCGAGACCCCACGGCTGCCCCAGCAGATCGAGACGGCCGTGTACCGGATCGTGCAGGAGGCGCTGACGAACGTCGCCCGCCACGCCGAGACGCGGCACGCCCGCGTCTCGCTTCGGTACGGAAGCGACACGGTGTATGTTGGGATTGAGGACCACGGCCGGGGGTTTGACATCGAAGCCATAACCGAACCCGTTGACAGCATGGGTTTGCCCGGAATGATGGAACGGGCCACCCTGCTTGGGGGTAAACTGGAATTGACGTCGGCTCCCGGAGAAGGCACTCGTATATCTGCAGCACTGCCGCTGGTCACAGACGATGCGGACACGGCGGAAGCGGCAGTCCTCCGGGGACATTCGAGTAACATGCGCGGGATGGCGTCCGGATCTGGCCGGCGCGGCCGCAGGAATGGAGGATCGGATGACAACAATAGTGCTGGCTGATGATCATCAGGTGGTTCGGCAGGGCGTTCGCGCGCTGCTGGAATCGGAGCCGGACTTCACGGTGGTGGGGGAGGCTGCGAATGGCGAAGAGGCGGCAAGCATGGTCAGGAAGCAGCGGCCGGCCGTGCTGGTGCTCGACCTGCTGATGCCGGGCATGAGCGGGGTTGAGGTGGCGCGCATCGTGCACAGGGCGTGCCCGAAGACGAGGATCGTGGTGCTCTCGATGTATGCGACCGAAGCATACGTGACCGAGGCGTTCAAGAACGGGGCATCCGGATATGTGATGAAGGATGCAAGCTCGTCGGACCTGGTTCAGGCGATCCGCGCGGTCTGCGACGGGCGGCGCTATCTCTGCCCGCCCCTTTCGGAAGACATGCTCGAAGCGTATATGCAGCGCGCCGGGGGCCAGAAAGCTGAAGCATACGATACCCTGACCCGCCGCGAACGCGAGATACTGAGGCTGGTCGCGCAGGGCATGACGAGCCATCAGATAGGCCAGAAGCTTCTGATCAGCTCGCGGACGGTGGAGGTGCATCGGCGCAATCTGATGCGCAAGCTGGGGGTGTCCCACCACACGGAACTGGTTGGTCTTGCGCTTCGACACGGGCTGATACAGCTCGAAAACTGAGACCGGGCCTCGCCGGCGGGGAGGCCGCGGAGCACGAACGCCGCACACGAAGTGCGGGATGGAAAGGCTGTGAGACATGGCAGATGCTTCTTCGCGCGGAGGCCGCCGCGGCTTCCTGAGGGTTGCCCTTGCCGCTATTGCCGGCGCGCTGGCGCCGGGCGCGGCCCGCGCACGGGAAGACGCGCCGGGCGGCGGGCTCAAGACGGACGGCGAGATTCTGCGCCAGCGCGTTTCTCAGGGCGAGCCCCCCGTGGAGCCACTGGACACCATGGTCCACTTCCGCCGCTCCGACGACAACAACGGCCGCGCAATGACCCACGAGATTCTGTCGCTGACTCACGAAGAGAAGGGGCGCAAGTCCTTTCCGTGGACGATCTACGCTCATCTGGACACCCACCACGAAGAGGGCGACGCCTGCGTTCTCTGCTCGCGATTGCACAAGTACGGGCCGGGCTGGTCGTCGGGACTGCACTCGGAAGTCTTCGCGCACAACAGGGCGGTGGCGCTCGGCGTGAACGTCGAGATGTTCAACGACTACAAGGGCAAGGACGCGACGCAGGTCATCGGAGTGAACGTGCAGTCCATCCCTTCGAGCCCGAACCCGACGGACGTGGGGCTGCAGATTCACGGCGATGGCGGGTATCGGAGGGCCATCGCCATTGACAGCCACGGCGACACGGCGATTGACATACGGGGCAAGTTCGGGACGGGCATCGCCCTCAACGGCCTGCAGCTTCGTCTCGGCGATGGCGGCGGCATTGCTCTTGACAGCGCGGGTGAGGTGGTGGTGCGCTACAGGGACGGCGCGATTGAGTTTATGAAGGGCGCCGGGCGGATTGCGCACATTCGCATGGAGGGGCCGGACCGGGCGCTGTAGCAGACGGGCGGCATCACCAGATATGCGTCCGGCAGGCGGCTTCTGACCCAATATCTGGCGATGATACGGGCGCCCGGCATGACTTGCGGCGCTCGTGTGTGATACAATCAGTGCAGCAGCCAGGGATGGCGGGCGGCGGGACGCCGCACTCGCAGGATGCGCAGCTTCACATGGCAATAGATTTCAGACAGGAGTCGAACCCGTCTTTTCAGGTAACTCTTCGAGAGTTCGAAGGGCCCCTCGACGTCTTGCTGCACCTCATCCGCGAGCAGGAACTCGACATCTACGACATCCCCATTGCCCGGATCACCGCTCAGTATCTGGAATACCTGCGGATGATGGAGGCGGTGGATCTGGGAGTGGCGGGCGAGTTCGTGCTGATGGCGGCGACTCTGATGGAGATCAAGTCGAAGTTCCTGCTTCCGCGTCCACCCGCGGCCGAGCCGGACGAAGGCCCGGACCCGCGAGACGAGCTGGTTCGGCGCCTGCTGGAGTACGAGAAGTACCGCGAGGTGGCCGATCTGCTGGGCGACCACGAAGATGCGAACAGGCTGCTTTACGCACGGACGGTTGAGGTGGACGTTTCGGACCTGCCGCCGGTTCCGTCCGGCACGGTGAGTTCGGTTGACCTTCTCACGGCGCTGAAGCGCGTGCTGGAGGAGGTCGGCGAGGGCAGAGCCCCCATCACAGCCATTCCCCGCCAGAAAGTCACGCTCAGGATGAAGATGAGCGAGATGTTCCGGCGCGTGCGCGAGTTCGGGGGCAGGATGCCGTTCTCGGCGATGTTCGCGCAGGAGCGCACGCGCACTCATATTGTGATGGCGTTTCTGGCGCTGCTGGAGCTCATACGGCTGGGCAAGCTTGCGGCGGAGCAGGACGCGCGCTGCGGGGAAATATACCTTTCGGCGTGTCCTGAGCCGGAGCAGGAGCAAGAGCAGGCGCAGTGACCCGCGAGGAACTGAGACGCGGCATCGAGTGCCTGCTGTTCGTCAGTGACGGACCGCTGGGTGCCAGAGAGATGTCGCTCGCGCTGGATACCCCCGAGGAACTGGTGGCCGAAGCGGCCGCCGACCTGGTGGCGCGCGACCCGTCTGTGTCGGGGATCGTGGTTCAGGCGGTGGCCGGGGGCTGGCAGATGGTGACCAGCCCGGAGTTCGCGGTTGCGGTGGCGCGGTTTGTGGGAAAGAGAGCGCAGAGGCTTTCGAAGGCCGCGCTGGAGACACTGGCGATTGTCGCGTACAACCAGCCCTGCACGCAGGCGGAAGTGGAATTCGTGCGCGGGGTGGACTCGACCGGCGTTCTTAAAGGGCTGATTGATCGCGGGCTGGTTCAGGAAGCGGGGCGCAAAG
This sequence comes from Armatimonadota bacterium, assembly GCA_019136435.1. Lineage (GTDB taxonomy): Bacteria > Armatimonadota > UBA5829 > DSUL01 > DSUL01 > JAGVUD01. The sequence continues at coordinate 9,490 of JAGVUD010000117.1, forward strand.
AAGGGCCGGGCCGTCCGATTCTGTATCAGACGACTCAGGAGTTTCTGGTATACTTCGGGCTGAACTCGCTGGCCGACCTGCCGGATCAGGCAGAGTTGGAGGCGAGGCTGGCGGACGCTCCGGAGCGGATGGAAGCGGCAGCCGCGGGCGGCCCTCAGGAGGGCGCTCAGCTTCCGCTCATACATGTGGAACCCGCCGCGCCGGACGCTTAGGGCGGTGACAGGAAACGCGGACTTCGCGGGATATGCTTTTCTTCCTCGGACGGACAAAATGGCGATGCCGGAGTCTTGCCATTGCGGTCTTTGTTGCCGCGAGCGTGGCTTCGGTGAACACGAGCGCCTGGGGGGCCGGAAGCCCGGGCGCCGGTGACAGGCCTCCGGCGGTCAAGGGGCAGTCGGCACTGCTTATGGACGCGGAGACGGGGCAAGCGCTCTGGTCGCTGAACGCGAACGTGCGCCGTCCGATGGCGAGCACGACGAAGGTGATGACGGTCGTGCTTGCTCTGGAGCGCGGCAATCTGGACGACGTCGTGACCGCCCCGAAGGGCATTGATCAGATTCCCCCATCTTCCCTCTACATCAAGCCCGGCGAGAAGCTGACTCTGAGGGAGCTGGTTTACGCCGCCATCATACGATCTGCGAACGACGCGGCGGCGCTCATCGGCAGGCACGTCGCCGGTTCCACCCCCGAGTTCGTAAAGATGATGAACGAGCGCGCGGCTGAACTGGGGATGAAGGACACCCAGTTCAAGAACGCCAACGGCCTGAACGCGCAGGGACACTACTCGACCGCGCACGACCTCGCAATTCTCACCCGCCACGCGCTCACGATTCCGCTTTTCAATGAGGTCTGCGCGACAAGAGTGATGACGCTGGAGAGCAGAAAGACCGGCGACAGGGTTGTGAAGAGCCGCGCGCCGTTTCTGCTCCACTACCCCGGCGCGGACGGAGTGAAGTCGGGTTACACGCGGCAGGCGGGGTACTGCTACATAGGCTCGGCCACGAGCGGCGGGTGGCGCCTTGTGTCGGTGGTGCTGAAGAGCAGCGACGCCGGGGCCGACTCAAAGGCGATGATGGACTACGGATTCGGCCAGTTCGAGCGCCGCGTGGTGGCCAGAGCCGGGACGAGGCAGGCGGAGGTGGAGGTTCCCGGCGGAAGGCCGGGACGGCTGGGCCTGATTGTCAGGGACGATCTGCACGTGTGCGTCAAGAAGGGCGCGGAGCCCGAGTCGCCGGAGGTGGCGGTCGGCGAGCTGCAGCCGCCCATCGCGAAGGGCGCAGAGGTGGGCAAGCTGGTCGCGAAGGCTGGCGGCAGGCCGTTCGGGCAGGCGTCTCTCGTTGCGGAGGAGGAGGTGAAGAAGGGAGTGTGCGAGCCGCTCGCCGCGCTGCTGGTGATTGCGGGCGGGCCGCCGGCGTTTCAGGCGTTTCGCCTTCTGACCGGCGGGCCGAGACCCTGCGGGGCGAAGCGGCGCCCGGCCGCCGTGCCCGCGGCGCGTCGCGCAAGTCAGGCGCGCTGACGATGCCCGAGAGGCTTCAGAAGATACTGGCCGCGGCGGGTCTGGGCAGCCGACGCGAGTGCGAAGAGTTGATCCGCGCGGGCCGCGTGAGCGTGAACGGAGTTCGGGCTGAACTGGGCGCGCGGGCGGACCCGGAGCAGGAGCGCATTACCGTTGACGGTCGCCCCGTCCGGACGCGCGCGCTGTTGTATATTGCGCTCTACAAACCGCGCGGGTGCGCATCCACCCGCAAAGACCCCCACGCCGCCAAGACCATCCCCGATCTGCTTCCCGCAAGCCTGCGGCACTTGTTCCCCGTCGGCAGGCTCGATGTGCCGAGCGAGGGGCTGATTCTGCTTACGAACGACGGCGAGCTTGCTAACCATCTGATGCACCCGCGCTACCAGGTTCGCCGGACCTACCGCGTAACAGTCTCCGGCAATCTGACGGACACGGCAGTCGAGGCGCTTCGGGCAGGAATCCCGCTGGAAGACGGCCTGGCGAAGGCGGAGAGCGCAAGCGTTCTGAAACGCGACCCGGGCAGCGGGCGCACGCGGCTGGAGATGGTTCTGACGGAGGGGCGCAACAGGGAGGTTCGCAGGATGTTCGAGGCGCTGGGGCACGACGTGCTGCGGCTCGTGCGCGTGCAGATGGGCCCGGTGACGCTGGGGGCACTGAAGCCGGGCGCGTGGCGCGAGTTGACACAGGAGGAGATTGGCGACCTGATGAAGCTGAGAACCGCCGCAGCGAAGCCGCGGGCGGCGAAGGACGGCTGAGGGGAGATGAGCCTCAGACTGACATCGGTGGCGCGAAGATGCCGGGCGCTGGCGCTTGCACTGGCCGCCGCGGCGATTTGCGGATGCGCGGAAGCGCCGGAGAACCGCCCTGAATTCGAGACGCCCTCCGCGCCTCCGAAACGGATTGTTTCGCTCGCACCGAACGTCACGGAAATACTGTTCGCGCTCGGTGTGGGCGGCCGGGTCGTGGGAGTGACAACTCAGGACAACTACCCGCCCGAGGCCGCCTCGAAGGAGAAGATAGGCGACGCGTCGTCGAACATCGAGAAGGTTCTGTCGCTGAAGCCGGATCTGGTAATCGGCCATGCTTTTCTGAACAGCCGCGCCCTCGACGCTCTGCAGACGCTGAGCGTTCCGGTGCTGGGAGTGGAAGCGAAAGACCTTGCTTCCGTCGGGGAGTCGGTGAGAAAAGTGGCCGCCAGGTGCGGGGTGCAGGATCGCGGCGACGAGATTGCGGCGGAGATGGACGGGTTTTTCGGGAAGATTCGGAACGGGTACGGCAATGTGAAGGGCAGGCCGGCGGTGCTCTTCGCCGCGCAGGCGAACCCGCTGTGGGCGGCGGGCAGCCGCACTTTCGTGGACGAGATGATAAGGCTGGCGGGAGGGGAGAACGTCGGAGGGGACGCGGGCGAGGAGTTCGCGGTGCTGTCGGAGGAGGTGGCGGTATCCCGGGACCCGGAGTTCATTCTTGTGACGGACGAGCCCGCGCTGCGCCACTTCAAGACTTCGAAGGCGTGGGCGGGGGTGCGGGCTGTGAAGAACTCGCGCGTCATTCTGGTGAATCCGGACCTGTATCTGCGGCCGGGGCCCCGGCTTGTGGAGGGGCAGAAAGAGCTGTGCCGTCTGCTGCATCCGGAAGTGGAGGTTCCCGGATGATTGGAGGCACCAGCGTAGCGCGCAGGCTGGCGGCGGCGGCGGCGCTGCTGGGAGCGGCGCTGGCGCTCTCGATTGCCGTGGGGCTGGCGACGGGCGCGGTGGGAATGACGCCGCAGGGGATACTGGCGGACATTCAGGCGCACGTTCTCGGAGACGGGACGGGGGCCGCAAGCGTCATCTGGGACCTTCGGCTGCCGCGCGTTCTGCTGGCGGCGGTTATCGGCGCGATGCTGGCGGCGGGCGGGGCGGCGCTGCAGGGCCTGCTGGGAAACCCGCTGGCCGAGCCGTACACGGTGGGAGTATCGTCGGGGTGCGTGCTGGGGGCGAGCGTCGCGATGTCGTGGGGGCTGGACGCGCTGCACGGAGGCTGGCTGATTCCGCTGGCGGCATTCGTGACGGGGGCGGCGGCGGTGGCGCTCGTGTTTGCGATGGCGCGGCGGGCGGGGCGGCTGGATGTCAACACGTTTCTGCTTTCGGGCATCATCGTCGGGTCGCTGTTCTGGGCGGTTACGACGTTCATTCTTTCGGCATCGCACGAGGACATCGCCCGGGCTGTTCTGGTTCGCGCGCGATCTGAACGCGTTCGCGCTGGGCGAGGAGCAGGCGCGGCAGCTGGGAGTGGAGCCCGAGAGGCTGAAGGCGTGGGTGATCGGCCTGGTGACGCTCGGGACGGCGGCGTGCGTGGCGGCGGCGGGGGTGATCGGCTTTGTGGGTCTGATCGTCCCGCACGGCATGCGGAGGCTGTTCGGCGCGGACCAGCGCACGCTTCTGGTTTCGTCAGCGCTTGCTGGCGCGTGTCTTCTGGTGCTCGCGGACGCTCTGGCGCGCGGGCTGGCGCCCCCGAGGGAGATCCCGATCGGGGTCATTACGGCCGCTGTGGGAGCGCCGATCTTCCTCGCGATTCTGACACGGAAGGGCGCGTGAGCGATCTGCTTACAATCGAGCGGGTGACGGCCGGGTACTCTCCGGGCAGGCCCGTGCTTCGAGAGATATCGCTGAGCGTGAAGCGGGGCGAGTTCGTGGGGGTGGCCGGCCCGAACGGCAGCGGCAAGAGCACGCTTGTGCGCGTTGCGTCAAGGTCGCTGCGGCCGTGGGAGGGTCGCGCGCTTCTGGACGGGCGGGACGTGTGGTCGCTGGGGGCAAGGGAGTTCGCTCGCCGCACGGCGGTCGTGCCGCAGGAGACGTACGTCCCGTTCGACCTGAGCGCCCTCGAAACCGTTCTGCTCGGACGCCACCCTCACGCCGGCCCGCTGCATCTGGAGAACGCGGCGGACGAGAACGCCGCCATCGAGGCGCTTGACGCGGTGGGCGCGGCCGGTCTGGCCCGGCGCTCCATCCGGGAGATTTCGGGCGGCGAGCGCCAGCGTGTCATTGTCGCGAAGGCGCTGATGCAGGAACCGGCGCTGCTGCTTCTGGACGAGCCGACGGCGCATCTGGACGTGGCTCACCAGATGGAGGTGCTTTCGCTCGTTTCGCGCCTTGCGAAGGAGCGGGAGCTGACGGTGGTCGCCGTGCTTCACGATCTGAACCTCGCCGCGGCGTGGTGCCAGCGCATCGTTGTGATGCACGGCGGGCAGATTGCGGCCGACGGGGCCCCGAACGACGTGATTACCGAGCCGATGATTGCGCATGTGTGGCAGGCGCGCATGTGGGTAAAGCGGCATCCCGCCACGGGGCGGCCGTTTCTGCTTCCCGCGCCGCCGCCGTTCGAGCCGGAGGACCCGCGAAACGGTCACGGGCTCCGGGTGCACGTGATCTGCGGCGGGGGGAGCGGCGGACCCGCGCTTTCGGCGCTGATGGACGCGGGCTGGTCGGTCACCTGCGGGGTGGTGAACGTGGGAGACTCCGACGAGGAGATGTGCCGGGCCATGAACATCCCGCACGTTGCCGAAGCGCCGTTTTGCCCCGTGTCACCCGAGCGCGCCAGCGCGAACCTGCGCCTCGCCACCGAAGCCGACGCCGTCGTTCTGACCGCGTTCTGCGTGGGTCCGGGGAATCTGGACAATCTTCGCACGGCGCTCGCGGCGATGGAAGCGGGCAGGCGGGTCATCTACCTTCGCGGCACGGACGAACAAACGGCGGATTTCACGGGAGGCGAAGGGGCGGCGCTGCTGGCGAAGATACGAGAGCGCGCGGCGGAGGCGGCGTCTGTGGACGAGCTTCGAGCGAAAATTGCGGAGCGGGCGGCCTAGAGGCCCCCGCGGTTAGTTGCGGCCCGGCTGGCTCTTGAGGAACTCCGCATATTCGGGCTGAAGAGACATGACCGCGCGCACCAGTCCCATTCGCACCGGGGCGAGCCCCGCGTCCTTCCCCGACTTGGCGCCCCCCGGAAGCACGTAGTTCGTGAGCAGCACGACGAAGCTGCGGGTTCGCTGGTCCATCCAGAGGTACGTGCCCGTGAAGCCCGTGTGGGCGAGCATGTAGCTGCCGGGCTCGTCGTTGAGCGGGGTGGCGAACCGGCCGGGAGTGTAGATGCCCCACCCCAACGCGCGCCGTCCCTTGAGGGCCGCGGGAGAGTGGTCGGCCGTCATCCGGGCGATGGTACCCGGAGTGAACACCCGGACGCCGTCGAGAGTCCCCCGCGCCAGGATCATCCGGCACAGCCGGGCGAGATCGGGGCCGGTGGAAAAGAGCCCGGCGTTTCCGGGACAGTGCTCGACGGAACCGTGGTAGTTCGCGAGCGGATCGTGCACGACGCCCTGCACGAGGCTCCCATCCTTGCGCTTCGCCGTCGGGGCGCACTTCGCCTTCTGTCGAGCGCTCAGCACATAGCCCGTGCCCGTCATGCCGAGCGGCCTGTACACGCGGCGCTTGAGCAGGTCTTCCATGCGCTCACCGGCGCAGTTTTCCACCACGCGCGCCATCGTCTGCATGTTGAGGCAGCTATAGCGCTCCTGCTGACGGGGCGGATAGGCAGGCGGCAGAGCGCAGTAATGGCGGATGAGCGCGTCGGCGGCGCTTTCGCCCTCTTTGCGGGTCTTCTCGACGGTGGCGGAGTTCTCGTAGGGCTTCAGTCCGGAGACGTGCGTGAGCAGGTCGCGAACGGTGACATCTTCCTTGCCTGCCCCGAAGCCGGGAATGTGCTTCGACACCCTGTCGTCGAGGCTCAGCTTGCCGTCTTCGAGCAGCGCCATGGCGGCCATGGTGGTTCCGGCGACTTTGGAGACGGAGGCGAGATCGAAGATAGTGTCCAGCCCCATGGCGGGAGCTTTTTCGTCCCACGACGCGCGCCCGTACGCCTTCGCCCAGAGGACTTCGCCGTTTGACCCCGCGACGACAACGGCGCCGGGATAGACCCCCTGATCGATGCCCTGGCGGACAATGCCTTCCACGGACGAGAGCGCGGGATTCGTGACCGTGCGCAGGAGCTGGGCATCGGATGGCGAACAGCAGGCAAAGAGACAGAAGAGCATGGCGGTAGTGACGGTGTGAGGCAGTTTCATATCAGCATTTAGTGTATTCGACAGGGCGCTGCTGTTTCCCTGCCAGAGCTTATTGACTCCGGCGCGGGGCGCGATTTGTGCTAATGACAGCCAGAACGTATAATAGTCTCAGCACCCCGGGGCGCGGATCTGCTTCTTCGGACTGAAGACAGACCGGCGAACCCGGAAAAGGAGCCTATACAGTTATGCCTCAGCTGATTGCACGAAACCGGCTTATCATACTTCTTCTCGCCTGTTTTCTCGCCCTCGCGTTTGCGCAGGGCGCCCGGGCCGCCGTCGGCACGGCCACGGCCACCGTTGCGATTGCGAGCGCGACGACGGACGCCGCCATTGACAGCGCCGTGCGGGAGGCGGTTGCGCTGGCGGGCGGGCTGCCGGCGGGCGTTGCCTATGGCAAGAGTATCGTCATCCACCCGAACCTGGTGCAGGCGGGATGGGCGTCCGGAACGGGGCCCATCACGCACGCCGAGGTGGTGCGGGCAATCATCCGCATGTGCATTGAGCGGGGCGCGAGCGTCTCGGACATCACCGTGTGCGAGGGCAGCGCCTCATACCGGCCGGGCTCGGACACCACGGGCTACACCGACCGGCAGATGACGCTGAAGGCGTTCCGGGACTGCGGGCTCGACACGAACGGGGACATGCTGGAGGACCAGACGGGTGTGCAGCTCGTGGACGCGAACAACGCGGGACAGGTGTATCCCAGTTTCCCGGGATACAGCGGGCCGTACAACTCGTCGTATGTGACGAAGATCACGAACAAGCCGTTTCTGATCAACCGGACCTACGTCATCCCGAACATCGTGGCGCAGGCGGATGTGCTGATTCAGGTTCCGGTGCTGAAAACGCACGCGCTGGCGGGAGTCACGGGGGCACTAAAGCTCTCGTTCGGCTACGCCCCGACGGACATCTATCATTATCCCGGCCTCAACTACTACAAGTGGGCGCTTCTGCACCTGACCTCGTGGGGTGACAACGAGTTGACGACGAACGCCAAGGGCATGGCCGACATGACGCTGGCGCGGCCGCCCGACCTGGTGGTGATGGACGCGCTTGTGGGTATCACGAACGGACCGTGCGGCGGATCGGACGGCAATGGCGGCTACCTGAACATCGCGCCCGGCGGGCCGATGCGCTGCATTTTCGCCAGCAAAGACCCCGTCGCGCACGACACGGTGGAGACGCTCGCCTGCTGGTTCCGGACGGACGCGGCAAGCGTGCCCGGGCTGACCTACGCGCGGGCGTTGAACCTGGGCGAGAACAACCCCGCCAGAATCGAAGTGCGGGGCAAGAAGCTCTCGGAGGTCCGCCGGAGGTTCCCGACCTGGGGCAGCGCGGATCTGGGAGACACCACGGCCCCCATAATGGGTGATCTGACGGTGGATGTGGGCAGCGACGGCCTGCTGGAAGTGACGCCGGTGGGCAGTTGGGATGCTTCGCCGGGCGTGGCGAAGGGCGAGTTGTATGTGGACGGGGTGCTGGCGGACTCGAACCACCTCAGCCCCTACAGCACAGATTGCCTGATCAAGGGGTCGGCGGGCTCGCACACGGTCACCTACACGCTGTACGACGGCATGCTGAACGAAGTATCGCTGCAGCGGACGATTCAGGTTGCCGGCAGCGCGGCGCTGACTGAGGTTCTGAGCGCGGGCGACGGCGAGACGGTGTTCGCCGGCCCGGCGGTTTTCGCGGGGAGGACTCCGGCGCTGGGCGAGAACACGTTCTTCGTGCTCTCGAAGAGCGGCGTGGGCGGCATGCGCGTTCAGTGCAGCGGCCCCGCCCCTGACCTGGCGATCGGGCAGAGCGTGTCGCTATTCGGCGCGCTGGGGACGGTACACGGACAGCGGGTGCTGTTGTGCGAGACGTTCAAAGCGGCGGATACTGTTTCGGCCGTGCGGCCGCTGGGGATGCAGAACAAGGCAATCGGCGGCGCCGGAGCAAACGCGCTGACGCCCGGCGTCGAGGATCCGTGGGGCCCGTACAACCTTGGCTGCCTCGTTCAGACGTTCGGCGTGGCGGGCGCGGGCGGCGATGGGTACTTCACGCTCGACGACGGCACGCTTCCGGGCGGCCTGAAGGTGCTGTGCGGGAACGCGACTCCTCCGGCCGCCGGAACAAAGGCGCTTGTGACGGGCTTCAGCTGCGCGGACGATTCGGGCGGCACAGCCGAACGGATGCTGGTGGTGCGCTCGGCCGCGGACATCGTGACGTTCTAGCCCGGAACGGTCAGGCGCGCAGAGGGCGCCACGCCCGGTCGGATTCTTCGCTCTCGGAGAGCGCCAGCTTCGCGAGAGGGAAGGGCTCGAGCGCGCGGTCGAGGATTCCGTGCACCTTCGCCAGCGACACGCCGTAGTTCGTCATCGGGATGCCGAGTTCGGCCGCCTGATGCTGACGCCACACGACTTCGCGGCGGTTCAGCATGCAGCTCCCGCAGTGGATGATAAGCTCGTAGGACGAGACATCCTTCGGGAAATCGCGTCCGTTCGCGAAGCCGATATCGAGGTCGCCGCCCACGTACTGCCTGAGCCATCGCGGGATCTGGACTGACCCGATGTCGTCTGGCTGGGTGTGGTGCGTGCAGGCTTCGGCGATGAGGACGCGGCTGCCGGTCCGGAGCCTGTCTATGGCCTTGCTGCCGCGCACGAATCCTTCCAGATCTCCCTTGTAGCGAGCCATGAGGATGGAGAAGCTCGTGAACAGAACCTCCGGTGGGGTATCCGCGACCGCTTTGAGGAACGCCTGAGAGTCGGTGACCACCAGCTTCGGCGGCCGCCCCAGGCTCTTGATGGCCTGCAGAAGCTCGCGCTCGCGCGCCACCACCGATATCGCGCCGCTGTCGAGAATCTCACGGATGGTCATGACCTGCGGCAGAATGAGGCGGCCTTTCGGGGCGGCCTGATCAATAGGCGTGCATAGCACCACGATGTCTCCGGGCGAGATGAGGTCGGAGAGAATCACCGGCTCGGAGAGGCTCGACGGCGCGTGGGTGACGATCAGGCCCTTCAGGCGCTCGATGTTTTCGCCCGTGAGCGCGCTCACAGAGGTGAAGGGCAGCTTGCGCTCGGCGGCCCACGCCTCCCAC
>JAGVUD010000184.1 GCA_019136435.1 Armatimonadota bacterium
TCGGGTTCCGGTTGGTGCGCTCCGGGGGCTGAGTCCGCGGTTACCCTTTGCCGTTTTACCCTTTTACCGTTTTCTCCGGTAGCAGGGGGTGCAGGGGGATAAATCCCCCTGCCCGCTCGCGAATTCACAAAACAGAATTGAGGGGGCCTCGGCTCTCTCAATGGGGACGGGTCGGAGGAGCTATCGGGTTCTGCGCGGCGGTAGCTGGAACAACAACGACAACAACAACCGCTGCGCCAACCGCAACAACAACAACCCGAACAACTGGAACAACAACAACGGGTTCCGGTTGGTGCGCTCCGGGGGCAAGTCAGCCGATGCCAGGGCTCGGGCCTTCCGAAAGGGACGCCCGGGGAGTGCCCGGCGTGACTAGTGGCCCGTTCCCGCGCTCCGGAAGTTCCCGGAGACAAATACAGCAGGTCCGGCCGGGCGGCTGGTAGCGGCAACGCGAACGCTGCCCGGCGGAACTCCGGAATCGCGGAGACACGGGACGGGCGGAGGCACGGAATCCGGAATTCCGCGTTTCCTTCTGTCTTCCGTGCTTCCGCGATTCAGGACGGCGGGCGGAGACGCGGGGGTTTGCGGAATCGCTGAGGCGCTGAAAGGGATGATGCCGCTGAAGTCCGGATTCAGCGTTTCAGCGGGATTTGATGGTCCTGAATGCAGAAACCGCCCCACTCATGCTCCGTACGACACAAATGCTACCATATAGGGATTTCGGATTGCGCAGGGTTGCCGGGTATGCTGAGGCCGAAATCCCGAAACAACGGAGCAGCGGCCACCGATGTTTACCTCCCCCGCGCCTTCAGCTTCTTTTCGAGGTTGCTGATGCCGCCCGGCCGGGTCGCGCGCCACACGGCCTCCGCGTTGGCGTGCAGCCGCAGCGCCGCGGCGAAGCCCGCCGCCTCAAACGCGGCGATCATCCGCCGGATGGTGCTTCCCGCCAGCGCTATGCAAGCAGGGGGCTAGAGAATACTGCGCACGGCGGCTTCGATGGCGGCTGAATCGGGGAGCGCCAACGACTCGAGCCCGGCCGCGTAAGGCATGGGAACCTCGGCGCCGCCGACGCGCCGGACGGGGGCGTCCAGATAGTCGAAGGCGTCTTCCATGATCACCGACGCGACCTCGGCGCAGACTCCGAAACGCGCCACCGCGTCCGAGACGGCCACGGCCCGGCCCGTTTTTCTGACCGACGCCGCTATCGCTTCCCTGTCCAGAGGGTAGAGGGTACGGGGGTCAATCACCTCGACCTCGATGCCCTCTGATGCCAGACGCTCCGCCGCCTTTAGCGCCTCGCCCACCTGAGCGCCGGTCGCGATGACGGTCGCGTGCGTGCCGGTCCTCTTGATATCGGCCCTTCCCAGAGGGATGAAGTACTCGCCTTCCGGGACGGGGCCCTTCGTGTTGTAGAGGCGCTTGAGTTCGATGAATATGACCGGGTTGTCCTCGTGGATGGCGGCCCGCAGGAGCCCCTTCGCGTCGGCGGGACAGGACGGCATGACAACCTTGAGACCCGGGATGTGGCAGAACCAGGCCTCCAGGCTCTGCGAGTGCTGGCCGCTGCTGCGCGTCCCCGCGCCCACCATGGTGCGGATCACGAGCGGCAGCGTCGCTTCGCCCCCGAACATGTAGCGCATCTTGGCGGCCTGATTGACGATCTGGTCGAGCGCGATGGTGCTGAAATCAATGTACATGATCTCGCCGACCGGACGCAGGCCGGTGAGAGCGCTGCCGACCGTGCACCCCGCGATGGCGGCCTCGCTGAGAGGTGTGTTGCGCACGCGCCGGGCGCCGAACTCGGCAAACAGCCCCCTGGTCACCTGGAACGGGCCTCCGTGCAGCCCCACATCCTCGCCGAGAACGACCACGTCCGGGTCGGCGGCCATGGCTTCGCGCAGAGCCTCGTTCAGGGCCTGGCAGTACGTCATCTCGCACGTGCTGCCCGACACTGACGCCGCGGGAAGGGGCTTTTCGGGCGCCCAGAGTCCCTGAGTGAGCGTTTCGGGCGCGGGCGGAGGGCTTGCCAGAGCGAACTTCTCGGCCTCGTCCACAGCAAGCGCCGCGTCCCGGTCTATGGCGGCGGCCTCAGCGGCGGGAACGATCCCGAGCCTGTCGAGATCGCGGACAGAGCGCGCGACGGGATCGCGCGCGATCCACTCCCGCACCTGCGCCTTCGTGCGGTAGACCTCCGGATCGCCCAGATAGTGCCCCTGCCACCGGTAGGTCTTGCACTCGATGAGCGACGGGCCGCCGCCGCGTCTCGCGCGCGACACAGCCTTCCGGACGGCCCCGTACACAGCAAACGCGTCGTTGCCGTCAATGACGCAGCCGGGAATGCCGTAGGCCGCCGCCCTGTCGCCGATATTCTCGATACAGCACTCGTCGCGGTTGGGGGTGGTCAGCGCGAAGCAGTTGTTCTCGCAGATGTAAACGACCGGCAGTTTCCAGACGGCGGCGAGGTTGAGCGATTCGTGGAACCCGCCCTGCTGGGCCGCGCCGTCGCCGAAGAAACAGAGGGTGACCTGGCCGGTCTGTTTGTACGCCGCTGTGAGCCCCGCTCCGGCCGCGAGGGGGATGCCGCCGCCCACAATTCCGTTCGC
>JAGVUD010000398.1 GCA_019136435.1 Armatimonadota bacterium
CGTGCCGCGGCGGCGGCGCCCGGAGGAGCGGTCATGGCGCGGATCATGAAGTTCACCTTCGGATCAACGGGAGCGGCGACGGTTCCGGGAACACCCACTCTGGACGAGTCGCCGGGGTCCGTCGTATCGGCGCCGAGGAACACTCCCTTGCGCGGCGTGGAATCGTAGATGAGCGTCACGTAGAACTTGCCCGACACCGACAACGGCGTGTCGAGAGTCATCATCTGCCAGGTATCCCGGCCGGGGCTGATGTTCGTCAGCGGCTTGTCAATGCGCTGCATCGGCCGGAACTGCTCGTCGGAGATGGTGACGATGAAGTTGTCGAGAGGAGTCGCGTCGGTGGCATAGCGCGACCCGAAGAACTGGACTCCGGTAAGGTCGCGCGCTCCGCCGGTCGTGAACTCGACTGTGGCGCCGGTCAGGTTGAGCTTCACGCGCTCATCCATCTTCCCGTCATCGTAACTGAGCAGCCTCATACCCGAGGTATCCACGGGCGCCGCGCCGATGCCCGCCTGGAGCGTCAGCAGCGCGAGCGCCGCGAACAAAGCAAACCTGTGTAGTTTCATGTAGTGTTTCAAGCCTCCGGAGATGACACCCGCCAAGACGGCGAGCGTGCCCGCAACAGACGCCGGACAAGGGGCATTCTAGTTTTGAGCGCCCAAGGTGTCAACACCAGGCGCCAGCCATTTGAGGACTGCGCCAGCGCCCGGGCGGTTCCCCGCTCCGCTACAGCAGGCGGATGTCCGGGCGCCGCAGCCAGACAATGACGCTGATCGCCACAAACACAAGCCCGCCCGACAGCACGGCGAACTGGGGGGACGAGAACTCGGCAAGGCCGCCGATCCACAGACTGCCGATGGGGCTGAGGCCCTGGGACACGAAGACATACGTTCCAACCACCCTCCCGCGCATGCGGTCGGAGGCGAGCGTCTGCAGGACTGCGTTGATGGACGCGATGTAGACGACCGTCCCATAGCCCGCCAGCACCATGCAGGCGAGCGTGACGGGATAGCTGGTGGACTGTGACAGTCCGATGAGGGCGAGCCCCACAACGCCCGCCGCCACAATCATCGTCCGTCCCCTGCCCATGCTTCGCGAGAGATGATAGATGGACATCGCCCCTGTAAGCGCGCCGATACCCGCGAAACTGAGCATCGCCCCGAACCCCCCTGCCCCCTGATGCAGGATATCCCGGGCAAATATCGGCAGCATCGTCTGATACGGAAAACACAGAACGTGGGGGATTCCCATCATGAGCAGAAGCCCCAGGATCGTCTTCTGCGACCTGATGTACATCAGTCCGCCCCGAAGGTCGGACAGAATGCTTGAACTCGGCTCCTGGGCGGGGCGGGTATCCACCCGCACCATCACAAGCGCCAGAATGACCGCCCCGAAGCTCGCCGCGTTGAGGGCGAAGCAGACCCCCTGGCCCCAGGCGGCGATGATGAGGCCCGCCAGAGCCGGGCCCAGTATGCGCGCGCTGTTGAACCCGACCGAGTTGAGGGCGATGGCGTTCGGGAGATCCTGCTTGCCGACCAGGTGGTAGACCAGGCTCTGCCTGAGCGGGGCGTCCAGGGCGGCCGCCGTGCCGCTGGCAAGAGCGATCAGCATAATATGCTCGATCTGAACGCGCCCGCTGATTGTGAGATATGCGAGCAGGGTGGCGCAGCCCGAAAGCGCCGCCTGAGTGAAGAACAGCGTGCGGCGCTTGTCGAGGCGGTCCGCAAGCACGCCTCCGAAAAGCGACAGAGCGAACATCGGCGCGGACGAACAGAACGCGACGGCTCCCAGAAGGAAGGGCGACGCCGTCAGCGAGCGCACCAGCCACGACAGCGCCGTGCTCTGCAGCCACGTGCCCGTGAACGAGACGAGCGTTCCCGACCAGTAGAGCCGGTAATCGCGATGCAGGAGAGGACGAAACACCTTTACCCGGCTTCCGGGCTCTGGCCAAGCAGATAGGGCGTCAGATGCGCCGCGAACGACAACGCGAGGTCGGCGCGGATGAGCACGCCCTGCTCGGTGTACTCCGCGCTGTTGACGCGGCCGCAGTCGTAGCAGAGCGAAACGAGGTCGCTGCGTTCGTAGGGCACCAGCGCTTCCACCGGGACGAGCAGCGACTCCACCGCCGCCCTGATTCGCGCGATAAGGTGCGGGACGCCATCCTGCCGCAGCGCGGACATGTAGCAGGACAGAGGGTCGTTTGCGACGAGACGGCGCAGTTCGTAAGTGTCGGGGCAGAGGTCGCTCTTGTTGTAGACGGTGACCGTGGGCTTGTCGTGAACGCCTATCTGAGCAAGCGTGTCGCGGACGGCGTCTATCTGGTCATCCCGGTTCGGATGCGAGGCATCCACCACCAGCACCAGCACATCCGCCAGTTGCACCTCCTCCAGCGTTGCGCGGAAGGCCGCGATGAGCGAGTGAGGCAGGTTGCGGATGAACCCGACAGTGTCCGTCACGAGCACGCCCCACCCGTCCGGAAGAACCACCCGCCTGGTTGTCGGGTCGAGCGTGGAGAAGAGGCGAGAGTCCGCCGGCACCTGCGAACCAGAAAGCAGGTTCAGCAGGGTGGACTTGCCGGCGCTGGTGTATCCGACCAGCGCGGCGGAGGGAAACGGCAGCTTCCTGCGCGCGGTGCGGGCAACCTCGCGGTGCTTGCGTACGAGTTCGATCTCGTCGGTCAGGGCGCCTATCCGGCGGCGGAAGCGCCTGCGATCGGACTCGAGCTTCGTCTCTCCCGGCCCCCGCGTGCCCACGCCGCCGCCCAGCCGCGACATCTGCGACCCCGAACCGGCGAGCCTGGGCAGCAGATAGGAAAGCTGGGCAAGCTCCACCTGCAGCTTGCCTTCCTTCGTGTGGGCTCTTCGGGCGAAGATGTCGAGAATGAGCTGCGTGCGATCCACCACGCGCACCCCGACCTCCTGCTGCAGTTCCGAGTGCTCGGTGGGGCCCAGATCTTCCGCGACAAGCAGCACGTTCGCGCCACTTTCGAGCACATCGTGATGCAGGTCGGCGGCGCGCTCAGCCGAAATGAACGGCTGCCCGGGACGCCGCCGCACACGCGAGAAGAAGCGCCCCACGACATCCACGCCTGCCGTGAACGCAAGCTCGCACATCTCCTCGACGTGCCAGACGTCCTCCTCTTCGCTCTCGAAGAGGATAACGGCTCTATCCTTCTGTGCTACTTCGTGGGGCATAGGACATGGCTGGCGGGTCCGCCGTCAGCAGAGCGCCGCGCCCACTCGCGGCATCGGCGCCTTGCTTCGGCGCCAGGGCAGACCTAAAGCGGAAACTCGCCCGTGAAAACCTCGGCCGCCGGGCCGGTCATCAGCACCCGGCCGTCCGGAAGCCACTCGATGCGCAGATCGCCGCCCTCCAGATGAACCAGAGCCGACCGCCCCGACCACCCGTCGAGAGCCCCCGCGACAACGCACGAGCACGCGCCCGTGCCGCAAGCGAGCGTCAGTCCCGCGCCGCGCTCCCACACCCGCGCCTTCAGTTCCGACCCGGATAACGCCTCGACGAACGGCACATTCGTGCGGCGCGGGAAGAGGGCGTGGTTTTCGATGAGCGGCCCGATCTCGGTGACGGGAAACGCATCCACATCGTCCACCCGCACCACGCAGTGCGGCACTCCCATCGAAACGCAGATGACGTCCAGTTCGCGGCCGCCTACCGACAGCGTCTCGCCGACAAAAGCCGCACCATCATCCGCGCCCGCCATCGGGATGTCGGCCCTCCGCAGCAACGGCGCGCCCATATCCACCCTGAGCTCTGCCGAGCGCTCGCCGGACTCGATGAACTGCACCTTCTTGACTCCGGCTCCCGTCTCGATCGCAAGCTCGTGCCCGGAGGCGAGACCCTGCTTCTGAAGAAAGCGCGCGAAGCAGCGGATGCCGTTGCCGCACATCTCGGCTTCACTCCCGTCGGAGTTCCACAGCCGCATCCGGAAGGGGGCCTGCTCGCCCCGGACGGCGAGCATCAATCCGTCCGCCCCCACCCCCATATGGCGGTCGCAGACCCGTCTGCTGAGCGCCGCCATCTCCACCCCGTCGAGACTGGCGGCTGTCGCGTCAACAACGACGAAGTCATTGCCGGCGCCGTGCATTTTGGTAAAACGCACTACGCGTCTGCCTCGTCGCTTGCTTCCGTATCCTCCTGCGGCTGCGCATCCTGAGTCTGCGCCGGCGCTTCGCGCGGCCCGGGCGAATCCACCCGGAAGCTCACGGGCCTGGCCGGCACCACCGACGCCAGCGCGTGCTTGTAGACGAGCTGAGTCGGCTTGCCCGGGCTCTCGAGAATGATAGTGAACGCGTCAAACCCGCGAACATGTCCCTTGAGCTGAACCCCTCCAATAAGGTAGACCGTGACCGGCACGTTCTCTTTGCGAACTTGGTTCAGGAAAAGATCCTGAAGATTCGTCTGGCTTTTGTGCATAACTCCCTCAACTGCGGCAATTCCTTCGCCAGGGACCGCCGTATTCCGGGCTTATCAGCCGCCCGGCATCGCTTGTGCGGCCCTGACCCCTGCCGCACGATAATCAGTTCAATCGAAACTCCCCGGTCAGCCCGCGAACGGACTCCCCTATCCTCTCAGGCACTCGAGAATCTCCTCCGCGATCGCATCCGGAGACTTGCCCTCCGCGGCTATCCATGCGATCCGGCTGTCCGCGCGGAACCAGGTTCGCTGTCTCTTCGCGAACCTGCGCGTGTTCAGCTTGATCGCCTCAACAGCCTCATCGAGCGAGCACTCACCGTCCAGGCAGGCAAGCATCTCGCTGTACCCGAGTGCCCTGCCCGCCTGTGAGTCGCGGGATAGGCCCCGCTCCTTCAGCGCCCTCACCTCCTGCTCGAGCCCCTCGCGCACCATCGCGTCGACACGCTCATTGATTCTTACGGCAAGAGCCTCGGTAGAGTACTCCAGGCCGAATAGTTTCCACTGCGTGTTTTCGCGCCTCCTGCGGTCGTCCTCGTGAAACGACGAGATCGGCCTCCCGGTCGTCTCGAAGACTTCCATCGCCCGGATGATGCGCTTTGTATCCGCGGGAGACAACCGCTCCGCCGCGGCCGCGTCCACCGCGCGCAGCCGCTCGAGCAGTTCGCCGCTGCCGCCGCTCTCGGCTTCCGCGCGCAGGCGCTCGCGCACCTCCGTGCACGGCGGTGGCGGGAACGACAGACCGTCCACCACCGCGCGGATATACAGCCCGGTCCCACCCGCCAGAATGGCGCACTTCCCGCGCGCCCGGATTTCGGCGACTGCCTCCCGGGCCATCTGCTGGAAAACGGCAACGCTGAAATCGTCACCGGGATCCGCCACGTCCACCAGATGAAAGGTGGCGCGCTTACGTTCCGCGGGTGAGGGCTTCGCCGTGCCGATGTCCATTCCCCGCCATATCTGCATGCTGTCCGCGGAGACTATTTCGCCCCCGGTTTTTTCCGCCAGGCTGACTGCCGCGCCTGTCTTCCCCGCCGCCGTGGGCCCGACAATAGCCACGAGCGCCGGGACGCCGCGGGTCATAACAGCCTCGTCTGGCTCACAGTATAACACGCTCGACAGTCCGGCGCAGGCTCACAGTTCCTCCGGGCGCGGGTCACCGGCGAGTCTGCGGGCAAGCGGATAGAGAACCGCGGCCATAACGCTGACCAGCAGCACCTGGCGGGCAGCCGTGTTTGCCCAGAACGCAAGATTGCCCGACGGCTCGACCAGCAGGAACACCACCTGCGCCGCGGCTGCCGACAGCGCCGCCACGCCCACGGCCACGGCCGGGTTCACTTCCAGCGGCTCGGCGACGGTGACAGCAACAAGCGCCGCCAGCACCCGGCTGATTGTGAACGCCGCATAGTACCGTCCGCACAGCACCCCTTCGAGAAACCCTCCGGTGAGCGCGATGACTCCCAGAGCAGGGCTTCGAAGCAGCAGCGCGGAGATGATGACAACGGTCAGGATGAGGTCGGGACGCCACTGCGTGGACGCGACCCTGTCGGAGAACTGCCCCTGCAGCACAAACGCGGCAAACAGCGCAACAAAAGCCGCCGCGACCTTCACGGGCGTTCCACCACGACAAGCACCTCTTCCAGCGAGCGCGGCTCGACAGCGGGCCGGATGAGTGCCGTCTTGAAATGCTCGTGCTTCTGCGCCGTCACAGATTCAACCGTTCCGACAACGATCCCCTTCGGGAAGACCCCGCCATCGCCCGATGACAGCACGCTGTCGCCCTTGCGGACGTCCGAGGCCAGCGGAATGTACATCATGCGCAGCATCTCCCCGCCATCGCCCGAGCATATTCCCGGCGCCCGCGTGCGCTGGACGAGAGACGCCACAGAGCTGGTCGCGTCCCTGATCAGCAACACCTGGCTGGTGCGGGGCTGCATCGTGAACACCATCCCCACAAGCCCACGGCCGCCCACAACGGCCGAGCCGACCTTGACCCCGTCGGACGATCCGGCTCCGATAGTGCAGGTCTGCACCCAGGGGGTTGCGGGCCGGACAAGCACCCGCGCGGTCACGGTCTCCACGGTTAGCTTCTCGCTGAGCGACAGGAGGTCGCGCAGGCGTTTGGCCTCCGCTTCGGCTTCGGTCATCTGGTGTACGCGGCGGCGGAGGCGCTCGTTCTGGCTCGCGAGGGCCGAGTTCTGGCGCTTCAGCGAGGAGTTGGTGCGGAATATGCTGGCAAAGGAGCGGCCCCTGGACGCGACGGCCTGGCCCGAGACAAGGAACGGCCGCGCCAGTAGCCCCGTCCACTCGCTGACAAATCCGGCGCGTCCCTGTGTCTGCACCCGCCTCTGCGCGACGCCGGCCGTAATGCCCAGGATCAGGACGGCCGCAAACACGATCAGCCGTAAGGTTCTGCGGCTCATCGGGGCTGGCATCCGTGGCGTTCCGTCATGGCAGCGCGGTCTAGCCGAACCTGGCGGAGTTCACGAGGGCTTTGCGCAGCGCGGGATTCGTCTCCGATTCCTCGAGCGCGCGTCCCGTCCCGATGACCACGCAGGAGAGCGGATCGTGGGCGACATGCACCGGCATGTCTGTTTCGTCCGCAAGAAGCTGATCAATCCCCCGCAGAAGAGCGCCGCCTCCCGCGATCACGATGCCCCGCTCCATGATGTCCGCCGACAGCTCTGGCGGTGTGCGCTCGAGAGTGAGCTTAACCGCCTCGACAATCGAGTTCACCGGGTCGGCTATGGCCTCGCGAATCTCCTCCGACGTGAGCAGGGCGCTCCGGGGCAGGCCCGAGATGAGGTCGCGCCCTCGCACCTCCAGAGTCAGTTCCTGTTCCAGCGGGTAGGCGGAACCAATTGTGGTCTTGACGTCTTCGGCGGTGCGGTCCCCGATCATGAGGTTGTACACCCGCCGGACATAGGCAACAATCGCTTCGTCTATTTCATCGCCCGCGACGCGCACCGAATTGCTGGTGACGATGCCTCCGAGCGAAATGACGGCGACTTCGGTAGTTCCGCCGCCGATGTCCACGATCATGCTTCCGGTCGGCTCGCTGACAGGCAGGCCGGCGCCGATGGCGGCGGCCATGGGTTCCTCGATGAGGTAGGCCTCCTGCGCCCCAGCTTTGCGCGCCGCATCGAGCACCGCGCGGCGCTCGACCTCGGTGACGCCGGACGGGATACCCACGACGACCTTAAGCCGGACGAAGCCGCCGCCGCGGTGGACCTTGCGTATGAACCCGCGCAGCATCTGCTCGGTCTGGTCGAAGTCGGCGATAACGCCGTCTTTGAGCGGCCGGATTGCGACGACGTTGCCCGGGGTGCGCCCAAGCATTCGCTTCGCTTCCTCGCCGACGGCAAGAATCTTGCGGCTCTCCACCTCGATGGCGATGACCGAGGGCTCGCGGAGGAGAATCCCCCTGCCGCGCACGTGGACGAGCGTATTCGCCGTTCCGAGGTCTATACCGATGGCGCGCGAAAAGCGGCCGGACAGCAGTTTGAGAAAGTTCATAAGGGTATCGCGGCCCGGCTTCCATGCTGGCGGGCCGCCGCATTATACCATGTTCGCCCGGCCTCAGAAAGGTCATGGACGGCACCGGGCAAATGCTCGCAGGATGGCCGCTGAGGTTGCTCAGAATGAGCCTGTGGTGATATGCTACAGCCGGTGCAGGGCCTCAACACAGGCCCGAACGGACTCTATGATCATCACTGTCACACTCAACGCCGCGGTTGACAAAACCTACACGGTGGCGAACTTCTCTCTGGACCGGGTGCACCGGCCGTCGGAGTCGAGGATCGTCCCCGGCGGCAAGGGCATCAATGTGTCGCGCGTTCTGAAGGAGCTTGGCGCGGAAACGCTCGCGATGGGTTTTGCGGGCGGCTACAACGGCGGGTTCATCCGGGAAGGACTGGCGGCGGAGGGGATTCCGGCGAATCTCGTGGAGACGGCGGGGGAATCCCGGGTCTGCATCACCGTGATAGATCCGGAGCGGGGCACGCAGACCGAGATCAACGAGAACGGCCCGGAGATACGGCAAGCGGAGATCGAGGATCTGGAAAGCCGCATCTTCGCGAGGCTGCCGGAGGCAGAGGGTCTGGTGATGTCGGGCAGCATTCCCCCGGGCGTTCCGCCCGGCATATACGCGCGCTGGATCGGCGCCGCACACGAGCAGGGCAAGTGGGCGCTTCTCGATTCGAGCGGACGGGCGATGGCGCTCGGGATGGAGGCACTGCCGGACATCGCCAAGCCGAACGCGCGTGAGATGGCCGAGTTGACTGGCCGGGACCTGATTACGACCGCCGAGACAGCCGATGAAGCGCGCCGCTACGTGAGCGGCGGCATCGGGACGATGCTCGTTTCCATGGGGCGCACGGGCGCTCTGGCCGTAACGAAAGACGAGCAGTGGATGGCGTCGCCGCCTCCCATCGAGTTTGTGAGCGCGGTGGGGTCGGGGGACGCATTTGTGGCGGGTTTTCTGTTTGCGCGACATCATGGGCGTGGGCTGGCGGAGTGCCTGCGGCTGGCGACGGCCGCCGGAGCCGCAAACGCGATGACATTCGGAGCCGGGTTTTGCTCGCGAGAGTCCATCGAGGCTCTTGCCCGGCAGGTGGAGATCAGACAGGCAACCGGGGAACAGACGGTCAGTTGAGCATCGGACCTCCCGAAATCGTAATGCTGTTCGTGCTGGCCCTGCTGCTGTTCGGGCCGAAGAAACTGCCCGAAATCGGGCGCACCGTGGGGCAGGCCATGCGCGAACTCAAGCGAATGTCGAGCGAGGTGACCACCGCGTTCGAAGAGGCGATGGAAGAGCCCCGGCGGCTGGTGAACGACTGGGAGTCAGCAGTCACGGCCGACAGCACGGCGAGCACAGACGGGGAGGAAGACCCGTACGCCCCCTATCGCGACGCCGAAGAGATGGCAGTTGGCGACGAGGAAAACTGGATGGGCGCTACGGATGCGGACGCGGACGCCCGGGACGATGATCCGACTGAGGGGCACCAGGAAGACGCCGCGGATGACGATGTGACGGAGGGTGAAGGGGAGTTGGAGGCATCACCGCCGGAGCGTGGCGATTAGCCTGCGCAGGTGAGCGGAAAGGGCACGGATATGCAGTTTCAGAACGCAGTTGGGTTTGCTGAACTCTGGCCAATCGCTGTCATCATTCTGGTTCTGTTTGGGGCCAAGCGGATACCGGAAATGATGAAGGGCCTCGGCGAGGGGATGAAGGAATTCAAGAAGGCCTCGCGGGAGATGACCGAGGACAACAGTTCTAAGGACTCATCGGCTTCTGCCGATAACAAGTAAGCCTGGCGCCGGAGATACCGGGGCGGGCGTTATTCAGAAAGACAGATACGACTCGATAGATGATTCACATCCTTCTTAACACCATTCAGCTTCTGTCCGCGGTGGTGCTGATAGCCATCGTGATGTCGCAGACGACCAAGAGCGAGGGCATGGGCGGAACGATCGGCGGCAAGAGCGCCACGACGTTCAAGGGCAAGGCCGGGCTGGACGATCAGCTTCAGCGGTACACAATGGTCGCCGCCGTCGCGTTCTTCGTGCTGAGCCTGGTCGTCGGGCACATCCTCCCGAAGCTCCCCCCCGGCCTCTAGGACCGTCAGGGGCGCGGACGGGCAGCGTCCAGAGCTTCAAGGGCCGCCTTGAGATCGAGGCGGCCGTCGTACAGAGCTTTTCCCACAATCACACCTTCGACGCCCAGCGGGGCAAGACCCGCCAGGGCGACGATATCTCCTACCTGTGACACGCCGCCGCTTGCGATGACGCTCGCGCGCACACCCTGGGCCATTGACCGCACCGCATCCACGTTCGGGCCAGAGAGAGCGCCATCGCGGGATACATCCGTGAATATGATGCGCCGGCATCCCACGGCGTCCAGATCGCCCGCCAGATCGAGCGCGTTCACCTGAGTCTGCTCCTGCCAGCCAGCCACCGACACCATCCCGTCCCTCGCGGCGATGTCCAGAATGGCGGCGTCGCCAAACTCGGAGAATATCGCCCCGGCAAACTCGGCGTCCAGCGCCCGCGTTCCGATTGAGAACCGCTGGAACCCTTCGTCGAGCACGGAACGCGCGGACTCGCGCGACCGTATGCCGCCCCCGATGTCGCAGGGGATGGCGATGGCCCTGGCAATCTTGCCCGCAATCTCGAGATTGCGCGGCTCGCCCTCGCGGGCGCCGTCGAGGTCCACGACATGCAGCCGCTTCGCGCCCATCTCCTCCCATCGCTTCGCGATGGCCACCGGGTCGCTCGAATAGACAGTCTCGCGGCTGTAGTCGCCCTGAACAAGGCGCACGCACCTGCCATCGCGCAGGTCAATGGCGGGGATGATGTCGAACAGGCAGCCGCTCAAGCCGGAATCTCGCAGAAACTGCGAAGAATGCCCTGCCCGATGGCGCCGCTCTTTTCCGGGTGGAACTGAGTGGCGAAGACATTGCCCGTGGCCGCCACGGCGCAGAAGGTCTCGCCGTGCGTGCACTTCGCGGAGACAGCAGCGGGCTCCTCGGGCTTCACATAGTAGGAGTGGACGAAATACACGCTCGACCCTTCCGGAACAGAGCCCGTGATGCCGCCGGGCCGCAGGCCGTGCAGGGCGTTCCAGCCCATGTGCGGCACTTTGAGCCCGGACGGGGGCGCCGGCGCCCCCTCGAAGAAGCGCACGACCCGCCCGGGAACAACGTCAAGCCCCTTCCACCGCCCCATTTCGTCACTCTCGGTCATGAGGAGCTGCATGCCGAGGCAGATGCCCAGAAACGGCCGCCCCGAGCGGCAGTAGTCGCGGATTGGCTCGACGAGCCCGTGCTCGCGCAGGTTCGCCATGGCCGCGCCGAATGCCCCGACTCCCGGGAGGATGAGGCGGCGGGCAGCCTCGACTTCAGCGGCGGCGGAGACGAGACGCGACTCCATGCCCAGCCGCGCGAGCGCCTTCTGGACGCTGGCGAGGTTGCCCATCCCATAGTCTATGATTGTGACCAGATCTTCTACTGTCTTGTACTCCTGAACCAGATTCTAGAGTGTGCCCTTCGTGGAAGGAACGCCCTGCACGCGCTCGTCCAGCGTCACCGCCGCCCGCAGCGCCCGGGCGAATGCCTTGAAGGACGCTTCGATGACATGGTGCGAGTTCGCGCCGGACAGCCGCCTGATGTGCAGGGTGATGCCCGCAGCAGCAGCCACCGCGCGGAAGAACTCCTCGACGAGTTGCGTCGAGAATGCGCCGACGCGCGGAACCATCTCGCCCAGATCGGCGACAAGCATCCCGCGCCCGCTGATATCCAGCGATACGAGGGTCAGCGCTTCGTCGAGCGGGACCGCCGTCGAGCCGAAGCGGCTGATGCCCTGCTTGTCGCCCCGAGCTTTGGCGAGCGCCTGTCCCAGACAGATGCCCGTATCCTCCACCGTGTGATGGTCGTCAATGTGCAGGTCACCCTTACACCGGACCCGCAGATCCATCAGCCCGTGGCGGGCGATCTGATCGAGCATGTGGTCGAAGAACCCGACGCCTGTCTCAACGTCGCTGTGGCCGGTTCCATCCAGGTTGATGGAGATGGATATGTCCGTTTCCTTTGTCTTGCGATGAACCTCAGCTATTCGATGCGCCATCCTGGCCTCCTCCGCGCAGTGCGCCAAGCGCCGACAAAGCCGACGCCGTATCGGGCGCGATCATGTCGGCGCCCATCTCAACGAACTTGCTCCGCGCCTCTTCGGGCGCGGAGCCGGAACATATCTGAATCGCGAGCATCTCGCGCTCGTCCAGTTCACGGAACATGTGCGCGCTTCTGAGATCGTCGGGGTTGTCTCCGACGAACGCCCCGGACACCATGGTCAGCCGGTCGGCGAGCATCTTGAGCGGCCGCCCGTCGGGCTTGGGCATCCCCTCGCCCGCGGATATAATAAGGTGATCCGGCAGCCATCCCTGCATTCCCAGAACGCGCAGCCCGACGTGCACTTCGCCCAGCGTCCGGCCGGTGTACACCCCGATACGGAAGGGCAGGTCGAGCTGCTCCGGGGCAATCAGCAGGCGATCGTTTGCGATTCGGCCTTCGCCTGTCCAGTATTTCGGCACAAACCCGTACATTTCTAAGCAGTCCGCGCCGCCCACGACCTCCATGAACATCTGCATCACGAGATCGGCATCCCACACGCCCGCGCCCGCCTCGAAGGCTCCGCCGCCCGCCCACTCGCGCAGCCACTCCTCCACCCCCTCGACTCCCCCGCCCCGCGCCGCCGACCCGCGGGCCACGTCGGCAAGGGACGGCCGCATGCGCCTCAGAGCCTGTCCGTCCGTCAGTCCGAGACGCGCCTTCTTGACAGCATAGACGAGCGCGGCGGCGGCGGCTATGTTCCAGTCGTCGTTGAAGCCTCCGGCCAGCCGGAACTCCGCCGTGTCCGACGCGTCAATGAGCCCATCCACGCCGGTCAGGCCTAGCACGGTCTCGGCCCACAGCCCGAGCGCCGGCGGATGAGCCCCCTCGATGGAGCCGGTCGGGTCAATGATGACGCCGTCCATATCGAAGATCAGCGTATCGATGCGGGCAAGAGCATCGGCGCTCTCAGCTCTGACGAGAACGCCGCCGAGGCTGGTGTATCCGGTGTCCTGAGTTGCCGCGGCGCGGGGCGTCAACGGTCCGCGCCGTCCGCCAGGCGAATCTCGAGCGCCGCTTTGTGAGCGTGAAGCTGTTCCGCCT
>JAGVUD010000455.1 GCA_019136435.1 Armatimonadota bacterium
AGTTTGCTGTCGGCCGAGGCGGAGGTCACCATCGCGGGCGCGAACAACCCGCTCGGCATCCCGGACGAAGAATACAGCGCACTCGTGGCGCTCTACAACGCCACGGATGGACGCGACTGGACGAATGACACCAACTGGCTGACCACGAACAAGCTGTGGCACGGCGTCACTGTGGCGAACGGGCACGTTACGAGCCTCTCCCTTGCGGGCAACCAGTTGACGGGCACGCTTCCGCCCGAACTGGGCGATCTGCGCGCACTGACATCCCTGAACCTGGGCTCCAACCAGATCGGCGGCGTGATTCCTCCTGAACTGGGCGAGATCGCGAGTTTGCAGTATGTCCTGCTCGAAGGCAACCAGTTGACCGGCTCAATACCGGCGGCGCTGGGCTCGCTCACGAACCTGAGGTCGCTCGGCCTGTCTGCGAACCAGTTGACCGGCGCCATACCTTCGGAGTTGGGTAATCTGGCGGGGCTGGTGTTCCTCGATCTCGCGTCCAACCAGTTGACGGGGAGCATCCCGCCGAGCTTGGGCGCGCTGTCCAGCCTGCAGCAGCTCAATCTGCGGATCAACAGGCTCACGGGCGCGATACCGGCGGAGTTGGGCAACCTTACCAACCTGCAGACCCTGAATCTGCAGTGGAACCAGATCTCCGGCGAGATTCCGTCCGAGCTGGGCAACCTTGCCAACCTGCAGCAGCTCAATCTGTCCAACAACGAACTCGAGGGCGAAATCCCGGCGGACCTGGGCAGGCTGACCGATCTGGTTTTTCTCTATCTCGAGCGCAACCATCTCTCGGGTCCGATCCCTGTTGATCTGTGCGGCCTGACCGATCTGACAGACCTGTCCCTCGGATACAACCGGCTGGCCGGCGAGATACCGGCCGAGTTCGCCAACTTCACGGGTCTGCGCCACGGTGACGGTCTCAGCATCGTCCACAACGGCCTGTTCACGGCCGATCAGGACCTGGAGGCGTTTGTCTCGGCGAAGAGCTCATCGAGCGGCGACTGGCGGGATACCCAGACCGTCGCGCCGGCGCAGGTTGCGGCGGCCAGGCCGTCCGGCGCCAGCGTCTCGCTCTCCTGGGAACCGATTCTGTACTCCGCCGATGCCGGGTACTACGAAGTGGGCGTTGGCGCCTCCGAGGAGGGGCCGTTCACCTTCGAAGCAGTCAACAGGACCGAAGACAAGTCCGCGGACGGTCTCACGGTGGGCAACCTCCCGGCGGGCAAGCTCTACTTCGTGGTTCGCGCGGTTACTCTGCCCAACGCGGCGAACCAGAACACGGTCACAAGCGTCCCCTCCGCTCCGGTCTCGATGATCGTCAGCCGCCCGTCCACCGGCGCCATCAACCCGTCGAGCGGCAGCGTGCTGCCGGGCAGCAGGCAGACCTTCGTGGCGACCTTTGAAGACCCGGACGGCTACGAGGACATAGCCGACTGCCGTATTCTGATCAACACGGCTCTGTCCGGGGTGAACGCCGTGTTCGTGTACTTCGATATTGCGAACAACAAGATATATCTGCGAAGCGACGCGAACAACACGTGGCTGGGCGGGTTCGCGCCCGGCTCCGCCAACGCAATCGAGAACTCCCGCTGCGTGGTGCACTGCGACGCGGCAACGGTGACGGGTTCGGGCGCGGGACTCACGGTGAGCTGCCCCATCACGCTCAAGCCGGTGCTGACCGGCAAGACTCTGAACGAGTGGCTGTATGTCGGGGACAGAGACGGCCACGGCGACGGCTGGAACCTGGCCGGCGAGATAACGCCGGGGTCGTCTGCCCCGGCAAACGTGAGTGTCAGCCCCGCCAGCGGCATTGTGCCGACGAATCAGCAGGTGACTTTCACGGCTGTGCACAGCGACCCGAACGGGTTTGCCGATCTGAAGGCCAGCTACATGCTGATCAACACCACGCAGAGCGGCGTGAACGCGGCCTACGTGCTGTATGACGGCGCGGCCAACAAGCTGTTCCTGCGTGACGATGCTAACAGCGCCTGGCTGGGTGGGTTCGCGCCCGGCTCGGCAAACACCATCGAGAATGCCCGCGTCAAGGTCAACTGCGCGGGCACGGCCATCGCGGGCGCTGGCAACGAACTGTCGGTGAACTGGAGGCTGGAGTTCAAGCCGTTGATGCAGGGGCGCAAGTGCGGCATCTGGATCTACGCGGCGGACAGCGCGAACCTTGCTACGGGCTTCGACAGGAAGGGCGAGGTGACTTTCGTGATACCCGCTCCGTCCAACGTGAGCGTCAGCCCGAACAGCGGCGTCGTGCCGACGGTTCAGGAGACGACGTTCACGACCGTGCAGAGCGATCCGAGCGGCCATGCAGACCTCAAGAGTTCGTTCCTGCTCATCGGCAGCGCGGTGTCTGGCGTAGGGGCGGTGTATGTCGGGTATGACGCCTCCGAGAACAAGCTCTATCTGCGCAACGACGGCGACACGGCGTGGCTCGGCGGATTCGCGCCCGGCTCGGCCAACACCATCGAAAACTCGCGCGTGAAGGTGCTGTGCGAGCAGACGGCGGTAAACGGCGCGGGCAATGCGCTGACGGTGAACTGGCGGCTGCAGATCAAGCCCGCGATGCT
>JAGVUD010000084.1 GCA_019136435.1 Armatimonadota bacterium
TCATGGGTGCCTACTGGTGTCCCGAGGACAGCCGGCACCGAGCGGCCAACAACGCGGCCATCCCGACCACGTACGGCGTACCTGGGACCGTGACCGTTGCCTACGGGCTGCCGCGCGCAGGCCAACCCGCGTGCGCCAACTGTGGCGGCGATCCCCTTGCCTGCGCATGGAGTGTGCATACCCGGCGCCCCCTGTCCAAGCCGGCGGACATCGTCTATCTGGGCGAAGCGGGCCACGCGTCGTGGTACCACGTGTTCGCTTTCCTCTATCCGGGGAACTGCGCCTTTGAGGTGTCCACAAGTGCCTACTCACACAGTGCGGCGCTGAACTTCCTTTTCTTCGACGGGCACACGGAACTGGCCCGCAAGTTCCCGCACGAGTTCTGGTCCGGTTCCGGGGTGTTCGCGAATGGCAGTCCGTGGACGGACGCGGGGCTGGCGGGCTTCAAGAATCGCTTTCACGACGGCAAGTGCCCCCGGCCGTGACGGGTATGAAACGTGCCACCGGCACTGCCGGCGTCTGCAACCAGTTTCACGAGGGGCGCTGCCCGTAGTCTGTCCTTGTCGTGGCGCCCGTGTGTATGCAGTGCGCCGGTGGGGCAGCGGCCGCGATGAACGCGGCCCTCCACACCGGGGCAGCGTGAACTCGCGGGCGCGGCGGCGGGCATTGTCACCGCGCTGACGCGCTGGTGCTCAGATGGCTGGTTCCCGCGGCGGCAGCGTTCGGAGCACCAGGCCGTCAGGCCGGTGGCCCGCGGTCGGGGTGCCAGCGCCGGTTGCCGCCTGGCCTGCCGGGCACGCCCCAGCGCTCGCCGGGCGCGGCGGCTTGCGTCCCGGCCTTCCGCGTCTATCATTCCCCTGTCCAGTCCTGGCTTCCGTTTGACACCTTGACTTGATGTTTCCTATCACACAACCAACTCAGAGGAATTCCTGCCAGGGCTGGGGAACTCGCTGCGCTCGTTCCCTGGAACCGGCGTCGCTCCGCGGAGCCCGTCCCCCGTTAGGGGGTGCCCCAAAGGGGCAAGGGCGGAGCGGAGCGACGCCGGCACGATCGGGCGTGCAGGGATTGGACTCAGGCCGCATGCTGGTGCACCTCCGCCGGAATCCGGTAGTTCAGGCTCGCGTGCGGGCGCCTGTGGTTGTACAGCCAGACCGCCTCGGCAAAGGCTCGGCGGGCCTGCTCCTTGGTCCGGAACGTGCTGTCCAGCCCGTACTCTTGCTTGACGATGCCGTTGACCCGCTCCGCAAGGGCGTTCTCATAGCAGTGCATCTGCTCGGTCATGCTGATGCCCAGGCCGGCGCCCTGCAGCCGCTCCACGTAGAGATGGCAGCAGTACTGGCAGCCCCGGTCGGAATGGTGGACCGGACGGGCGCCCGCGGGAAGCGCCGCCAGCGCCACGTTCAAGGCCTGCAGGCACCCCTCGGCTTCCAGGCTGTCGCCGATGGCATGCCCGACGATGCGCCGGGAGAACATGTCGGTGATCAGCGCCGCATAGAGAAAGCCCTCATCGGTCCGGATGTACGTGATGTCGCTGGCCCATGCCTGGTTGGGGGCGTTCACCTCCATGGTGGCCACCACATTGTGGAACACCGGCAGCGAGTGGCGCGAGTGAGTGGTCTTCGGCCGCGCAGGCTTCGGCTCCAGGAGCAGGTCGTTCTCCCGCAGAATCTTGAAAAAACGGTCCCGGCCGATCGTCACCCCGTTCTCCTGCAGGTCCCGGCCAACCAGATGCAGAAGCTTGCGCGTGCCCAACCGCGGCTGCAGCTGCCGTTCCTGCCGCACCAGGCGGACCACCAGGTCGTCGTCAACCACCCGCTGCTGCCGCTGGCAACGGCGCGCATAGTAGTTCTGCCGGCTCATGCACGCCCGGCGGCACAGCCCGCTGATCGAGAGCGCCTTCATGCCTGGGGGTTCGTCTTGGGCGGCGTCATGGACAGCATCCCAGCATGTTTTTTTTTGAACTCCTCCACGTCTGGCTCGCCGCTGCGCCGGCAGGAGATCCGCAGGTACGCCCGCTCGAGAGCCAGGTCCAAATGCGCATCCGCCAGGGCCTCCTTCGTCCGGCGCAGCTCCGCCTTCAGACGCTTCAGTTCGTTGCGTTCATCGGCCGTTTCCACACGCACCACCTTCCGCAACAGATGCGACTTGCCGTAATGCATCAGCCACCGCTGGACCGTCTCCGCGCCGCGGATCCCGTATGCCACGGCGGCCGCGTACCCGCTGGGGAATCTCCCAGTCTCGACGTCATTGACCACCTGCAGCTTGAACGCTTCACTGTACCGGACGAGCCCCTTCATAACCACCTGTCCTTTCTCTAAGACAGGTGTCAACGTATTTCAGGACGGGACAAGGAATTCTCTCCTCCCAACTCCCCCATCGGATCCCGGCTGATCCACCGTCCCAGCCTCGGGCTGTAGTAACGCAGGCCGTAGTAGTAGAGGTTGAGGTCGCCTTCGTGGTCGAAGTGTTTGGTCGAGAAGCGGAACGGCACGTCCTCGCGGTTCTCGTCGGTGGTGCGCACGATGTTGCCGAACGGGTCGTACTCGTAGTGCGCCGAGAGCTCGCCCGAGTTGACGCGCACG
>JAGVUD010000349.1 GCA_019136435.1 Armatimonadota bacterium
CGACCACGGCATCGCGGCGCAGAGTATTATGTTGGGGGCGGCGGAGAAGGGCCTGCGGGGCTGCATGATCGGCTCGGTGGACAGGCCGAAGCTGGCCGAAGCTCTGGGGCTCTCCGAGCGCTATCAGATTCTGCTGGTGCTGGCTCTCGGATACCCCGCCGAAACCGTCGTGCTGGACGATGTCAAAGACGGAAACATCCGCTACTGGCGCGACGCCGCCGGCGTGCACCACGTCCCCAAGCGCACCCTCGACGAGATCATAATCGCAACCGGGTAGCTCGATGTCCGGCATCGCTTGATGTCCGGCATCTCCGCTGCCGGACGCCAGTCTGAGGGAGCTCTGCTCCCTTCTGTGCGGCCGCCGCCCGCCCAAAACCCCCCCGCCATTTGCCACCGCGCCCCGGCCTGTGGTAGAATACCCCGCTGGCGAAACAACGCCCGTCAAAGCAGGAGAATCTCAGCAACCATTGCCTAACATCAAATCCGTCGTCAAAGACGTCAAGAAATCAGGGGAGCGCCGCCTCCGCAATCTGGCCTGGCGCTCGAAGATCAAGACTTTCGTCAAGAAGACCCGGCAGGCCATCGGCTCGCCCGAGGAAGCCGCCATGCTCAAGGCGACGTCCAGCGTTGTGGACAGCGCCGCTCAGAAGGGCATCATCCACAAGAACGCGGCCGCCCGGCGCAAGTCGCGTATGATGAAAAGAGCGGCAAAGACCGAAAAGAGCTAACCCGCCGCGCACACTTTCGCGAGAGGCCGGAAGGCGCCTGTTCAGCCTCCCGGTCTTTTTGCTGTACGTGCCAGAGCCCCCAGCCGCCACAGGCACATCTCCATGTCCGCCTGAGGGTCCCCCACCGACGCCGCGCGCCCCTTCAGCGCAAGGTCGGTTTCGGCAAGAACCTCGAACGCCCGCGCCAGCCGCGCAATGCTGAACCGCTCCGACTGCGACCGGTACTTGCCCGCCAGAAATGTCTGCCGCTTCAGCACGTCGGGAAGGTTCGGCGAGTCCAGCATCAGATCGGCCGCATCCGCGGGGATGTCCACCGGGTTGCGAAATGTGAAGCCGCTGTCGCGCAGCACCCGCGCCTGCCATAGCAGCCGGAAATGCCGCGCCAGCACCGCCAGCGTCCGGTGCGCCGTGCCCCGGATGTCATCGCCCGCCAGAAACACGTCGCGCAGCATGCTGTCCGCAGCTCCCTGACGCCCCTCGCACACCGCGTCAATCATCGCGAAGATGCGGTCCTCGGGCGATGCCGGCGACAGGCGCTCGACGTCGGCTTTGCGGATGACCGTCTCCGGCCAGACATGGTTCGCCAGCTTCTCGGTCTCAGTCGAGAGCATCCAGAGGTCGGGGCCAATGCGCCGTACCAGTTCGGCCGCCGCCGCCGCCTCGTACTTCACGCCCTTCGCCGTGGCAGTCTCGGTCAGAAACACGCGGGCGTCATCGGGCTTTGGGGACTGGCAGTTCACCACCACCCCCGCCGCGTCCGCCGCCTTCACCAGAGCGTTCATCTCCCGGCCCGTCTCGCTCGCCGAATCCAGAATCAGGCAGCCCTTCTGGCTTCCCTGCTTTATGCCCTCCGCCAGCTTGCCGATCTCACCCGCCTGTGCGTCCTCCAGATTGCGCGCTATCACGACCCGGCGCGGCGACCCCAGCGGCAGCGTCCGCCACGCCCCCAGAAGCCGGTTGGCGTCGAGCGCCGAAGCGTCCACCGTGTCGAGGTCGAAATCGGCGAAGGAGGGGTCCAGAAAGCGGGCGGTGATCGCCTCGACCACCTGGTGGCGGGTCATATCCTCCGGCCCGACGACAGCCCACACAGGCTTGTCCGGCAGGTCGGCAGCGTTCTTCGTCTTTGCTGCGGGTATCTTCAAGGGTAAGCGTGCGGCCCCTTTCCGGTGCGCACCCTCAGTCTAGCCGTTTCGCGCGCGCTTGAAAAGCCGCCGCTGAATCCTGCCGAGATCCCGCGCCGCCTCGCGGAAGGCGGCTTCCATCTCTTCGGCCGAGCCGCCGCCCTCCGCATGGCCGGAGTAGAGTTCCCGGGTCACCAGCTCCAGCGCGCGCCGGAGCGGCTCCCGGTCCGCCTCGGGCGGAAGGGCCGCGTCCGCCCTCCAGAACAGCTCCATCGGCGTCACCGAGCGCCCTGCCGTCACCCCGTGCCCGCGCAGCAAGCGTGCCAGCCGCCTCCAGACATCCTGCGCCCGCCGCGCATTCGGCCTCAGCCTGCGCTCGTGCCTGGCAAATGGATCAGTGGCGGGGCGGGAGCCGGTCACCATCCGCAGTGCCGCCACCGCCATGGAGAGCGCCGCGATCAGCAGCAGCGTGCGCGTCGTGGGGTCCGACGCCAGCATCCTTGCTTCGCGCCACACCGATGTCCAGAACCCCGCCTCCGGGATCTGCCCGGCCGGAGTGGCCTCGAACGGCACCCACCCGTACCCCGGGAAGTACACCTCCACCCACGAATGCCGGTCGCGGTCGCGGACAATCCATTCCCCCGTCTCCGGGTCGTGCTCCCCCTGCGCGTAGCCCGTCGCCAGGCGGGTGGGCACTCCAACGCAGCGGGCCATAATCGCAA
>JAGVUD010000075.1 GCA_019136435.1 Armatimonadota bacterium
GGGACAGCGTGGCAGCCAGGGACAATGCGACCGAGGTCAGGCAAGAGAGTCGAAGCAATACGTTTATCATGCGGGCAGCATGCTTCATTCCGACCAATAGGAGTTTGCTTTTTCGACGTGGCTGGAGTGTGCCTGGCTGGGTGTGGCCATTCAAGGCGAAACGCGGCAGAATTGCCCCCTGCCAAGTGCTTGGCCCGGCTTCGGGGCTTGTGGGCGGCCGCCCCACCAGCCCCGAAGCCGGTCGCAGCCTCCAGCAGGGCCGCTCAGGGCACTACAGCGGCTGGAAACGGTGGTCGCCCTGGCCGTCCAGGGTGCAGTTCACCGCCGAGCAGATGCCCCGCCTCACGCGCGACGCGACCGCTCCACAGGTTCCCCTCGCCCTGAGCCTCAGCCCGTAACCGAGACCTTCGCCGAGGGCGGGGCACGAGTTGAGGGCTGGTCCCACAGCCCGCAGTGACGGAGAATCTTCTCGATCACCTCGGTCTGGTGGCGCTCGATGAACGCGATGATTTTCATCTCGGCGCCGCACTTGGGACAGCAGATCGGATTTGACTCGTACACTTGCTTGATGAGCGCCGCCCAGCCTTTGCGGGCCTCCCGCGCCGTCGGCTTGCGGGCTGGGATGCCGGCCCCAGCGCTGGCCGGCGCTGGCCGTTGCGCCCGCCGGCCGCGCGTCTTGTTGGAGTACCATCCGTAGTACCTGAGCAGATGCTCCCCGGCGTCCGGAATATGCTGGGTGACTTCGGCCAGGAAATCGAGCGGACCGAACACCTGGAAGTTGCGCGCAGGCCCGGCCAGCAGTTCCCCGTCTCCCGGTTCGGGAAAGCGGCCTACGGCGTTGTGCTCCGTCTTGTAGATCACCTTCCCGGCCTCCGTCACCTCGATCATGCGCGCCTGGCTGAAGGGACAGCGCAGGAAGTACTGGATCAGGCGCTGCACGCCGTTCTGGTCACCTGCCTCCAGGCGCACGCTCTGGTCCACACTGAACCCCGAGTGCTTCCAGGATCGGATGTTCGCAACGACTTCCTCGGTGATCTTGCCTTCCGCCAGGAGGAGGGCGAAGACCTCCTGTTCCCAGAGTTTGAGGAAGGGTTCGGTGGCCAGCTTGGGCAACGGCAGAAACGTGTCGCCTGCCTGTGCGTGTCCGCACGCAGACAGGTCCGGAAGGAACACTCCTTCGCTCACCAGCGCGTGGATGTGGGGATGAAAATGGACCAATTGCCCAAAGGTCTGGATGGCACCGACCATCCCGGGTACGGCGTCGGGCCGACCGCTGGCGGCTCGATAGACCGTGATCACCGTACGCGCCGCCGCCCGGCACAACTCGCCCAGCAGCCGGCGCTCGAACCGGAAATAGATGCGCAACCGCTTGGGAATTGTGAACACGAACTGCCGGTGCGGCACCTCGGCGCAGATGTGTTCGGCCACCCAACCCGCCTTCTCCAGCGCCCGTTTCTCATGGCAACTGGGGCACAAACATCGAACCCGGCACGAAAACGGAACGAAGAGCTCCTCGCGGCACTTGGGGCAGCGGACGCGGGCGAAGCCGTGCTTGAGGTCGCCGCACTCGAGGAACTTGCGCACCACCGTTCCGATGATCGGCCGCCAGAAGCCATAACGCTCCTGATAGCGCTCCTCGTACACGACTTCGAACTCCGGGTAGAAGCGCTCAACCAGACGGTAAAATGGCGATTCTTGCGGGTGCCGGGGACGATAGACGCCGCCGGCCTCCTTCGCCCCGCAGGGCATAACGAACCTCCTTGTGGAGGCAACGTACGCCCTTGGTGCCGATCCAGCAACTGTGCCGACGCAGGCCCCTGCGGAGAAGTCCGCGGGCCACTGGCGCGGACCAGGGGAGGGCCCTCACTCCAAAGGGGCGGCGCCGTCGTGAGAAACGCCGGTCCCACCGGGCTTGCCCCACCGCGAGAACTCTGGCAGCGCACTGATCTCCGGGTTCATTGCTCGATCCCTTGCCCCATCAACCGCTGGCGGGGCTACATGGGACAAAGACGCGTTCCCCAGCGAGTTGAAGCCCGCCAGGCCTCAGATTCAACCGGACTCTGATGGCCCCAAAGACCGGCGCCGGGTGACAAAACAGGGTGACAAGGCGCGTTTGCCTGTCGGCACATGGGCTCCGTCTCCGCGCCTTCTGCTTCTCGGACTCCCCCCTCCCGACACGATCCAGACAGAGAATCGTTGTTCGGTTCCGCAGCCCCACAGCGACTGACCACTGTGGAGAACATGGTGCCGATGGGGACCGTAACCGTCGACTCAGGTCCTCCACGGGTACGCCCGCCCCCCCACGATCGGGTCGGGTTCCGGTCAACAGGAAACGTTATGAACGACGAGCACCAACACACCATCCAGCCGAGTCACATCGGCCGGGTCACCGCACCGCCTACGGCCAGGGCGTGGCGCGCGAGTTCACCGAACAAGCCAAGCGCCTGGGCGTGAAAGTGGTGGCCTCTGAATTCACCACCGACAAGGCCACAGACTTCAGCTCCATCCTGACCAACATCCGCGCATCGAAGGCCGATGCCGTGTTCTACGGTGGCTACTCGCCCCAGGGCG
>JAGVUD010000044.1 GCA_019136435.1 Armatimonadota bacterium
CCGTGCCCGAGCGCCGCCAGCAGCGTGCCCCGGCGGAACGTGGCGCCGTCGTCATACGGCAGAAGCGCCGCCGACGCCGCCCGCATCACCGACGATACCTCACGCTCGATCAGATACCCCGTCCAGAATATCCGGCTCTCGACGCCGGCGTCGCGGGACAACGCCATAAGCTTCTCTTTGTAGGCAGGGTCAGGGTCGGCGGAGACGATGGCGAGCACCGTGTCGTCAGGAGCGTGTGCCAGCGCCCGGAACGCCGCCTCGAGCCCCTTGCCCGGCCGCACGAAGCCGAAGTACACCAGCACCCGCGCGCCTCCCGGCACCCCGAGCGCTTCCAGAATCGCAAGGCCTTCTTCTTCGGATCCCGCCGGTTCGATGTTGCTGCCGATAGGGATGACGTGAATCTGCTTCTTCCGGCAGCGGCGGGCAATGAGATCGCGGTCGTGGTCGGTGGTGACGATGACGCAGTCGGAAAACCTTACATTCAGCAGCTGCTTGAGCCTGCCGCCCGTCGGGGCCATGCAGTATTCGTGCAAAGTGGTGACAACACGGGGCGCGGCAGACCTGAGAAGCAGGGGCAGGATGTGCACGCCCATGTGACCATGATACGGCTTGGCCGGAAACTGGATGTGGACGACATCGGAAGCGCGCTCGCGCAGTCTGCGCGCGAGTTGCATTGCCCCGCGAACGCTCCAGTTCAGCGCGAGCGCCTCCGCCGGGACGTGCGCGTCGCAGGCGATGTCGCGGCCCACTGTCGTGACGATGCGCGCATCCGCGCCGCGGTCTCTCAGCCTGCGCGCCAGCAGCCGCGTGTAGTCGGCGACTCCGCAGACATCCGGAGGATACGAGCCGCAGACGAGGTCTATCTTCACGACACTCCTCCCTCCCCACACGTCGCGACGATCTGCAGCAGCCCGGCGGCAACAGCAGGGGCTGTGCAGGACTCGTCGAACACGCGCCTGCGGGCATCCGGGCAGTACGGCCCCCACACAACCGGGTCGGACGCCAGAAACACGGCCGCCACGGGCAGTTCGCACGCCGCCGCAAGGTGCATGGGGCCGCTGTCATTGCCAAGGAACCCGGCCGCTTGTTTGAAAACAGCGGTCAGTTCTTCCACGCCCGTGCGTCCGGTCAGGTCCACGGATGGCTCGCGCATGAGGTCGCGCACGGACTGCACCAGCGGGCCCTCTTCCTCGGTCCCGATGAACACAACCCGCAGCCCTGCCGCCGCGGCCGCGTCGCAGGCAATGGCGAACGCAGCCGGAGGCCAACGCTTGACCTGCTGCTTCGTGCCGGCGTGAACGCAGACGAAGCGGCCGGGCTCGAGTTTCTCCGCCGCCATCAGACCGGAGGCGGCCTTCTGTGCATCCGGCGGAGGCGCCATCGGGAACTCCCTGGGAACGTCCGGACACCTCAGAGCCCCGGCAAGCTGAAGATTGACGTCCACTTCGTGCCAGCCGGGGATCTGCCGAAGAACACGGTTGAGCAGGCGCGGTCTGCGCTCGATGTGGGTCTCCCCCATGTGCTCGATCCGGCCGAAGCCCACGCGCCAGGGGATCCCCGCGGCGAGCATCTTGAGCGCGGAGCCGGTCTCTTCGGTGGAGATAAGCACGGTATCGTAACGGCGCTGCTGAAGCTCGGCGATTTCGGCCAGACGCTCGTCTCTGGAACGCTTCCGCGGCCAGGACGTTTTGACCAGCCCATCCACGGCCGGACACATCCGGAAGACTGCTTCCCCCGCCCCCGTGCCCGACAGAACGTCTATGACGGCGTCCGGCAAGGCGGCGCGCACGCGATGGATGGTGGGCAGAAAGACGACGCTGTCACCCAGGTTCTGCACGCGAGTGAGCAGGATGCGCCGCGGGCGCGCCGGCCTGCGCCCCAGCACCGAACGAGCGGCGGCAAGAGGAAGTTGAATCTTCTCGACGGAATTCATCCGGCCTCCCCGGCGAACGGCTCGCCTCTCAGAATCATGTCATATATTCGCTCGACCTGCCGCGCGTTCTCGAGCGAAAACCGGGAAACAGCGCTCTGACGCCCGGCAGCTCCCAGCGAATCGCGCAGGCTGGAGTCTCCGGCGATGCGCAGGCACGCCGCCGCCATCGCCTCCGGATCGCCCGCATCAACCAGCAGGCCATCCTTGCCGTGCTCAATGATCTCTTCGGGACCGCCCGAGCGCGTGGCGACAACGGGCACCCCGCACGCCATCGCTTCGATGACGACGCGGCCGAACGGCTCGCGCAGGGAGGCAAGAACGCACACGTCCATCGTCTTGTAGACAGCCGCAACGTCATCGACAAACCCGGTAAATCTGACCTTGCCGGTCAGGCCGAGCGAGGCGCACTCTTCCTCGACTCTGGCGGCGAAATCAGGGCGAAGCGCGAATCGTGAGTTGCCCATAACAACAAACCGGGCGGCGGGGTGTTCGCGCGCAACAGCCGACGCCGCCTTCAGAAAGTCCATCTGCCCCTTCTCCGGCGATATGCGGCTGGCCGTTCCGATGACGAACGCATCCTGCCAGCCAGCTTCGGCGCGCAGGCTCTCGTCGGGCGCCGCCGCCTCGATGGCGGCGGT
>JAGVUD010000149.1 GCA_019136435.1 Armatimonadota bacterium
GAAAGCGTTGATGAGCACCGGGGTCTTCTGCCCCGAGACGTTCGTGAACAGCAGGGCGGGCCCGCCTCTCTTGCAGACCCGGTCCGTGATTTCCGAAATCTCGAGCGCCGCATCCACGGGGCGGCCAATCTCTTTCAGCTCTCCCGCTTCTCGAAGCTTCTGTATGAACGCTTTCAGGTCGGAGTAGGCCAAGGGACGCGCGCCGTCACTTTCTCAGGACAATCGGGCCCGGCACAGGCAGAAGGGCTGCAGGCGATTGTCGCCTCGGGCGACGGCCGCCGCAGCCCCCATGCCCTGTCAATGCTGCCCGGAAGGTGGTTACTTCGCGCTCTTGCCAAGCACGCAGATCGCGCCCGGCCGCTTGATTCTGAGCGCGACGGTCTCGAGCACCCGCAGGTAGTGGTTCAGGTTCTTCGACTCGAGGTACGCCGTGTTCAGGTCCTGCCCCACAGCCAGATCGAAGTTCTGCGGCCCCAGCGAGAGCACCAGCGCCTGCCCGTCACTCAGCACGGG
This sequence comes from Armatimonadota bacterium, assembly GCA_019136435.1. Lineage (GTDB taxonomy): Bacteria > Armatimonadota > UBA5829 > DSUL01 > DSUL01 > JAGVUD01. Next base: position 514 of record JAGVUD010000149.1, read on the forward strand.
AGACTCGAACACCCCGCCGCCCATTATCTCCTTTGCGTGAGCAATCTCCAGCGAGTCCGTGTCCTTGTAGACACGCAGCAGCATCGTGTGCAGGCTTGAACTGAGTATCGCCGCGTACGGCTGTGTGAATCCGCTCGCGCTCAGCTTGCCGACCGCCGCGGTGAGGTAGTCCAGCGGAGCCCCGCTCGTGCCCCAGTTGCTGATGGCGATCTTGCACGAACCCGGCACGTTGGCCAGCCCGCTGATGCCCAGCTCTTTGTTGCCGTGGAAGATCAGGTCGTCCTCGGCGCGGGCTGCCAGAACGGCAGCCGTGGACGCCGGGGCGGTGTCCAGCGGCAGATCGATCTGACGGGACATCTCAAGGTCTCTCCAGGCGATGCGGAAGTCCTTGTGGACCATCGCCAGCGGCGTGTAAGAGCGCTCGCTGAACTCCACGACGTTGTCTTCCGTCTCGCCATCCGGGTCAACGGCGCCTTTTCCCGGAGGGGCGTACACATCCGTATGAACAACTTCAAGACCGGGTCCCAGAGGCCCGTAAATGTGCAGCACCCTGCGGCCCACCAGATGATGACGCGCCGCGTTCACAACTGCTTCGTCTATCTTCGCCCACTCAGCTTCAGTGAGCGGCGATCCTTCACGCATCAGAAAATCAGCCACTTTGCATATTCTCCCAGTTTGGTATTCCCGTCTGCTATTGATTCTGAGGCTGCCCGAGCAGCGAACCGACAGTCAGCTTCGGTCCTTGAGGTTTTGGCGGCGGCGTGCTGTCTTCGGCGCCGGCCTGCGCGCGCCGAAGCTGGTCCTCGAACGTCTCCCTGTGGAACGTCTCCTGGTCGCGGATCAGCGCGAGCAGCTCGGATATCTCCGGCTTCCCGGCGGTGGCCAGACTGTCAATCTGGCTCTGATAAAGCTGCCCGGCCGCGTCCTCGTCGGCCACATTGGTCTTCAGCCGCCCGGCATCGTCCGTGTCTATCTTCACAACGTCCGGCTCGACCGCCGGCGTTCCCCCAAGCGGCACGACTTCATCGGCGAGCTGAGCCATATGCTTCATCTCTTCGATCGCGACATTCAGCGTCGCCCGGGACACCTTCAGGTCATCGGTCGCCATGGATTGGTGCAGATACTGCAGGACGGCCGCGTATTCCTGCGCCACTCCCGAGTTCAGCATCGCGATGATGGCCTGCTCTTCCTCAGTGGGAACGTGCGGCTCGGCGCCGCTGGCGGCCTGTTCCCGGGCCTCGATGACGAGCTTCGCGAAGTCTTCCCTGTGCCCGCGCTCGTCGCGGAGGTGGTGCTCGAACTGACGCTTCAGAGCCGGGTTCGACGTCTTCGCAATCGCCTGCTCGTACTCGCGCATGCAGTGCTCCTCGAGTTCGACGTCCGCCTGCATCATGCTCGCCACATCCGGTCCCGCGATGTTGATCGGCCCGCGCTCCAGCGCCGGTTCGCCTCCGAGTTCGCGGATGTGCTCGTTGATCCATTTCCAGTGGAGCATCTCGCGCCGGGCGATCTCCTCCACTTCGCAGCCGATGTCCCCCTCGCCCGCATAGAAGCGGTGGGTCATATACTGAATGATGGCGGCATGCTCGCCCGCGGCGATTCCCGCCAGCAGCGCGATGTCCGCCTGTCTCTCCTGATCCGTCAATGCCGATCTCCTTTCGGTGTCACTGCGGGTATGATCCGTAAGCCTGCGCCACAACCGCAAGCGCCATCAGTTTCTCCGGCTCAACGCGCGGCGCGACGCTGCACGCCGACGAAAGGATGTATCCTCCGCCCGGCATACCCACCTTCACGCGTTCACGGGCGTCCGCCATCACGTCATCGAGTGTCCCGTTCAGAAGCGTGTTCACGGAGTCTATGTTGCCCTTGAAGAAGATTTTATCACCCCATGCCGCCTTTGCTTCGGCCAGATCGACCGTCCCGAGCGGCGGTGGGTCCAGAGTGTCTATCCCGTCGAGGCCGGTTGCCACCATCAGATCAAGGCGGTCGCCGATGGCCCCGCACGTGTGTGTATAAACCACGGGCGCGCCCCCTTCCTTCGCCTTCTGAATGACGTAGCGCTCGTATGGCAGCACGAACTGCTCGTACTGACCCCGCGAGATGAACCCCGCTCCCGCAAACGCGGACGAGATCAGCACCGCGTCCACTCCGCGCTCGGCCTGCCTCACAGCCAGATCGGCCGTGCCCTCGGCATACGCCTGCAGAATGAGTTCGCACTTGCCGGGATCGTCCAGAAGGTACATCAGCGCGTTCTGATATCCGAACATCTCCAGAAACTGCGTGAACGGCGAGAAGACTTCCGAGTGCACCGACAGCCTGTCCCCAACTTCCTCGCGCACAATGTCAATAGTCCGGAACCAGTACGGCGGCCATTCGCCCTTTCGCGGCGGCGCGCCGGTCACATCCGGGCCAAACCCATACGGGTACTTCAGCCCGCAGGCCACGTGCGGATCGTCGTAGAAAAGCACTCCGGGGTCAACCTCTTCGAGCGTGGGCGAACGGCGTTTCCCCCGCCTGTCGTGCTGCGGGTTATCATCGGCCGGGAAGTGGGTCACCTCGCCGTTCGGCCAGAACACGTCTTCCGAGCCGTCCGGGCGCGGCTCGATGCTGCCCACGTGCTCGCGCCAGTTCTCCGGCTGGCCGGGCAGGTTGATCAGTATGCCATCGAAGCCGTAAGCATCTGCCAGCATGATCAGCGCTCTGGCGAACGCCTCGCTCGAAAACCAGAGCTCGGAGGGTGGTATCCCCGTGTTGATCAGATAGTGCCCAATCGAAAGCTGGCACATCACGGGCACCCTGTCGGGCTGCCCGTGCGCCATCGCCTCACGAATTCTCTCACGCCCCGTCATGTTCCACCGCCTCCCTGAGTTATAAGGCCGGTACCTACCCTTTTGGTTCCGCTTTCGTCCTGTCCCAGACCGTCTCACCGGCTTCTGCGTGCTGGTTCTGGGCGCGCGCCGCGACGAAAAGATAGTCCGAGAGCCTGTTAAGAAAAGCAAGGCAACCGGCGTCGAGCCCGGTCTCCCTTGCCAGCGCCACCAGCGACCGCTCGGCGCGGCGGCAGACCGTCCTTGCCAGATGCAGCAGCGCCGCGCCCGCGTCACCGCCCGGAAGCACGAACTGCGTCAGAGCCGGGAGCGCGCCGCTCAGGCTGTCTATCTCGTTTTCCAGACGCCTGATATCCTGTTCCGCGAGCCACTCCACGACCGTCGAGCCCGCCGGCCCGGCGGCCGAGATCGCCGCTCCGAGCCTGAACAGGTCGTGCTGCGTCTGGCGCAATGTCGCCGCCACCTCCGGCGCGAGATCGGCCGCCAGGCAGCACCCGAGCACCGCGTTCAGTTCGTCCACATCTCCGCCCGCCTGCATGCGGACGTCGTCCTTCGGGAGCCGTCCGGGTCCCAGAAACCCCGTCTCGCCCGAGTCGCCTGTGCGCGTGTATATCTTCATTTCGCCGCTCCGGCCCGCTCTCCAATCAGCGTGTGCCCCGTTGCGCCCACCACCTTCACATCAACCATGTCCCCCGGCCTGGCCGCCGGGTCCTCGAACACTACCTGCCGGAACTCCGAAGTCTTGCCGAAAAGCCAGCCGTCCTCCCGCTTCGAGACCCCCTCGACCAGCACCCGCGCCGTCTGTCCCACGCACGCCTGCTGGACTTCGCGGCTGATCTGTTCCTGGATGTCAATAATCGTCTTCAGGCGCCTGCTCTTCGTCTCCTCGTCCACCGTCTCTTGCCACCGCCATGCGGCCGTCCTCGATCGCCGGGAGTACTTGAACATGAACGCGAAATCGAAGCGCGCCTTCCGGATGTAGTCGCAGGTCTCCTGAAACTCATTCTCCCCCTCGCCGTGGAATCCCGCGATGATGTCCGTTGAGACCGCCATGCCCGGCATCGCCGCCCGAAGCGCCTGCAGGACGGCGTCGTAATCGGCAATCGTGTAGCGGCGGCGTGCTTTCTTCAGAACCGCGTCGCTCGCCGACTGCAGCGGAAGATGCACGTGCCTGGCGATCTTCTCGCACTTCGCCATGGCTTCAATCAGCTTCGGGCTGAAGTCTGTGGGGTAGGGGGACGTGAAGCGGATACGCAGCAGCTCCGGAATCCGCGCAAGCTCCAGCAACAGGGCGGCGAAATCGTGCTCGCCGTCCGTGTAAGAACTAACGGTCTGACCCAGAAGAGTGATCTCACGCACGCCTTCCGCCGCGAGCTTCTCCGCCCTCAATACCAGATCAGCCAGAGGAATGCAGCGCTCGCGCCCCCGGACAGCAGGCACGACGCAGAACGTGCAGCACTTGTCGCACCCGCGCTGCACCGTCAGCCACGCCGTTACCCCGTCCGCACGCTCGGGCGTGATTCCGTCGTAGGTCTCGCGCCTGTCCAGCCGCACGTCGAGGGCTTTTTCCGCGCGCGCACGCTCGAGCAGCCCGGGAAGCCTGCGGTACGAGTCCGGCCCGGCCACGATGTCCACGAACCGCGAGCGCTTAATCAGATCCTCTCCCAGATGCTGCGCCATGCAGCCGAGCACGCCGATGATGACCTGCGGCCGCTCATACTTGTGCTGCGCCAGTTCGCCAACGCGTCCGATGATCCGCTCCTCGGCATGCTCGCGGACGGCGCAGGTGTTGAGCAGAATCGCGTCCGCAAGCTCCGGCGTTTCGGCCATCTCGCAGCCGCCGCTCTTCAGTATTGCCGTCACCAGTTCGCTGTCCGCGACGTTCATCTGGCAGCCGTAGGTTTCGAGGTACACGTGCATCATAGACGTCGCGCGGGCCGCCCCGCGCTTCGGGGGATTGTGTGCCAGAGCGCGTCCGATGCGCCAGTGCAGGATCAGACCCGCGGCGGTCAGGCGTTCTTCGGTGTGTCCTGACCGCCCTGGTCTATCATCGTGCCGCGTACGCGCAGATTGAGCATCTCCACCGCCACCGCGAACGCCATGGCAAAGTAGGTGTACCCGCGTTCTATGTGCTGGTGGAAGCCCTCGGCCAACAGGTTCACGCCGATCAGCACCAGAAACGCAAGCGCGAGCATCTTGATCGTCGGGCGGCGCTCGACGAACTCGCTGATCGGCCCGGAAGCCGCCAGCATGATGAGAATCGCAATCACCACAGCCGCTATCATCACCGGAACATCCTTCGCCATCCCGACGGCTGTGATCACCGAATCGAGCGAGAAGACGATGTCCAGCAGCAGTATCTGCCCGATCACCGAGCTGAAGGTCACTTTGCCACCCGCTGCGGCGTGATGCTCCTCTTTGCCCTCGAGTTTGGCGTGGATCTCGTCCACGCTCTTTGCAATCAGAAACAGCCCGCCAAGTATCAGGATGATATCTCGCCCCGACACAGCGAAGCCTTGTATCGAGACCAGCGGCCGCGTCAGACTCATCACCCACGCTATGGACAGCAGAAGCACAACGCGCCCGATGAGCGCGAGCGACAGCCCCACTGTGCGTGCCCGGGCCCTCTGCTGCGCGGGCAGCTTGCCCGCCAGAATCGTGATGAAGATGATGTTGTCTATGCCGAGGACGATCTCGAGGGCTGTCAGCGTGATCAGCGCGATCCAGATATGAACGTCCAGAATCCATTCCATCGAACGGCGTCTCCATGGGCATGCCGGTCGCGGCCGCCCGCTTTTATGTTCTTCCTGCTAAGCCCGAGGCCCTCCCGCGCTCTTTGTTCTGCGGCAGTATGCTGAAGCCCCGCGACCCGCCACCGTGCCGCTGCTCCACGCCCACTGGAAGTTGTACCCCCCGAGCCAGCCGTCCACGTCGCAGAGCTCTCCCGCCACGAAGAGACCTGGCGCAATCCGCGACATCATCGTCGCCGGTTCTATCTCGTCCAGGCTTGCGCCTCCGGCCGTCGCCTCCGCCTTACCGTAGCCTGCCACGGAAGATATCCGCAGCCTGCATTCGAAAAGCGCCGCTCTCAGCCGCGCAGACTCTTCGCGCGAAAGACTCCCGATCCTCGCCCCGGCGCCCAGCCCTGCTTCGGCTGCGATCATCTCCGCCGCTCTGCGCGGCATTCTGGCCCCCAGCGCGCCCGCGGCGGTCTTCCGCCCTTCCGACGCCAGCAGGCTGCGCCAGAAGGCGTCTTCGTCGGGGGCCGCGACAGCGGGCAGAAAGCTGGCGAACACATCCGCCTCCGGGCGCTCCCAGCGCCACCGCGCTACGTGCCTGCTGATGTTCAGCGCCGCCGGGCCGCTGTAGCCCGTGTGCGTGAACAGAAACGACCCGTCGAACGCGGCCAGCTCGTCTGCTCCGGCGCGCAGGCTCAGCCGCGCAGGCATCGTCAGCCCCGAAAGCTCCGCGTGCGCTGCCCTCCGCGCAATCAGCGGCGACAGCGCCGGCGATGTCGGTACGATGGTGTGACCGAGCCGCGCCAGCCACGGATACCCGTCGCCCGTGCTTCCGGACGCGGGCATCGCCAGCCCGCCCGTGCACAGGACCACCGCCTTTGCCTCAGTAGCCTCGCCCCCGGCGGCCACCTTCCACCGCGCGCCGGGCTCGATGCCCTGCACGGCGGCGCCCGTCCGAATGACCGCGCCCGCCTGCGAGGCCGCCGTCACGAGCGCGTCCAGCACCGTCCGCCCTGTGTTCGAGGCGGGAAAGTACTTGCCGCTCTCCTCCAGGGCCAGCGGAACGCCGATGCTCTCGAAGAACCGCAGCGTCGCATCCAGCCCGAACGCCCGAAGCACCCGGCCGGTGAACCGCTCCGGCCCTCCGTTGAAGCAGGACGGCGCGACATACTCGTTCGTGACGTTGCAGCGTCCGCCTCCGGCAGCCAGAATCTTCGCGCCGATCTTCGCGCGGGAGTCGAGGATGACGACCGAGCTGCCGCGCTCGGCGGCCGCAATACCCGCCACCAGCCCGGCCGCTCCGGCGCCCGCCACAACGATGTCCACGCTTCTCATTCCGGCGGCATTGTAGCACCTAGCGCGGGCGCGCGGCGCGCGCTCATCCGCTCCCGGTCAGCGGCCGGATGACGACTTCTCGGCAATCGATATCCTGCCGCCCTTCACGGTCACGGTCGCCGTGCGCGTCTCAAGCGTCCTGCCATCGGCCGCCACGATATCGGCGCGAAGCGTCGTAAGGCGCTCGGTGATGTCAGCCCTCACCTCGAATGGCCGCACATTGCTGATCGCAATCGTTCGGCCGTCCCGGCTGAACACCGCATGCGCCGCTTCGTCGGGGTAGGGCATCCTGAGCGCCCACGCAGCCTTCATCGGCGCTCCGCCGGGTGTGCCCGGAAGCTCGGGCAGGGCTATCTTCGCCAGCGCCGCCTTGAGCCGCGCGGCGTCCCGCGGCTGCGGGCGGATTCGTATGGCGGTCACGCCGTCTGTCCCGTCGGGCGCGAGCCCCAGCCGCGCCAGTCCGTCCGCCGTGAACGCGTCGCTGATCTTGCCGGTGATGGCTGGCAGGGGCGTCCAGTCTCTCGCCCCGGCGCGGATGTCCACCACGCTCGAGCCGTCGCCGAGCGGCAGAACACCCGAAAAGAGTGGTGGCGCGCCCTCGAATGTCCGCGCGCTGTCCACCGGAGCCACAACCATCGCCTGCGTCATGTCCGGCTGCGTCTTTGCGTGCTGATACGGCTGAATCTCGAAGCCGCCCCTGGACTCCGGAGGGGCCCCTTCGTCGGCGGGACGCGACTCCGGAGCGGTTGACACGGTAATCACCCCGCCGTGATTCGTGTTGATCGCGCCCGTGCCCGTGTAGCTCGTGCCGTCGAACCTGCCCACGCCCGTCACCGGCTGCCGCACGGTGCCGATCTGCTGCGCCGTGCCGTCGGGTGCTGTCACGGTAATGGCTCCTCCGCGCCTGTTCTCGAACTCGATGGAGCGGGGAAGCGAGTCGGCTTCCGTGCACTCGATGAGGATGACCTCGCCCGGCGCGGGCTGCCAGTCCACGGGCAGCCCCGCGAGCCTCGCGCCTGCTTCGATCAGCACGGCGTCCCCGGCAAGCGGGGCGAAATCGCGGAAGATCGCCCGCCCCGCGGGGATGTCGGTGAAGATGGCGGAACGCCCCGGGATGTGACCGCCGTAGCGGTCGGGAAGCGTGCGGAACTCGGCGGGCTGGATGCTGATGCTGACAGGGTCGGGGCGCGAGGATGGCACGCGGATGCGAAGTCCATGCACGGCCGTGGCGGCCACCGTGGAAGGCGGAACGAACGCCGCCGCCGGGAAAGCCGCCACCGTTCGCGTCGCGGGCTGCGTCACGTTTCCGACCGTGCTCCACTCACGCGAGTCGCGCAGGCGCACCTGAATGCGCCCGCCTTCTTCGTTCTCGATGCGCAGGCTGAACAACTCCCGCGCGCCTGCCGCGCCAGCGCACGCCAGACAGCACAAAACGGCGGCCGCGGCCAGCCTAATGCGCAGCGGGACTGCTCCTGCGAAGCTTGCTCTTGAGTTCGGGAATCTCATGCGGGATCGGGGCGGGCTCGGCGAACTCCCTCTTCAGAATGTCCCACCAGCCGTACTGCTCAATATACACCACGTCGAACAGCATGACCCCCTGTGTTGCCTGACGGCACGCCTGCATAGCCTGCGCGAAGCGCTCCGGGTCGTCGCGGTAATCCAGAACGTACAGCCCCGCGTACGTGAAAGTCGCGTCGTCTATCACCATCACCGACCCTTCGGCTGCGGCCTCGACCGTTCCGCCCTCGCGCGCGCCCTTTGCCCTTGCTGCCTCCCGGCTGGGAATGGGATAGTAGCAGCCGGTGGTGATCCAGTCGGCAAGATCCGCATACCCCGTGGACGAGAAGTTCTTCGATGCCCAGTCCGTCGTCACCCTGAAGCTGTCAGATGCCCAGTTGACGCCCAGCGGGTAGTAGCTCCAGTACCACGACCCGACATACACCGCCGCGCCCATTTCGGGCTTCACATCCTTGATCGTGTCCCGGGCCTGCTCCAGGAAGTCGCGGATTACGGAAGCGCGGAACTCGATCCAGTCCTTGAAGAGCGGCCCACGCGCGGGCTCCGGCTTCGAAAGCGGCCCGAAGGTCATTACGTCTTCCGGCCAGTTCTCGACATCGCGCCCGATGCGCTTTTCGAACGCTCTGCGGCTGCCGTCGCTGAAGTCGGAGTTGAGACCGGGATAGCGCATGCGGTCGAGGATGATCCCATCCACGTCATAGTTCGAAGCAATCTCGCGGATGATGCTCAGCTCATAGTCCTGGGCCTCGCGGTTCGCGGGGTTTACGAAGACGGCGTTGTGCATCTCGCTCACGAGATGCGCGGGCACGAAGCGCGGCTTCGCCTGCACCTCCAGTTTGGAACCCTCATCGAGGTCCGCCAGCCACCGTCCAGCTTCGCCGCTCCCCACGAACAGAACTGCGCCATCCGGCGCGCTGTCCGGGTTCACTCGCACCGCGCCGTTCTTCGCCTCAACGAAGGCCCACGTCTCGTCTGGCTGCCGGCTTCCGGCGGCCGCCGGGTCTTCGAAGAACGCAAGCCTGCCCTCCAGCGCCCGCGCGCCGATCGCGCTGGCGGGGTAGCTGTCCCCGTCCTGCCTGCGCGCCCACACTTCGGGGACATACTCGATGCTCTCCCACTCGGGATGCTCGAACACCGGGCCGCCGTCGTGCCTGCGGCCTTCCGAGAAGACGTTGATGCTTGCGTATATCCGCAGCCCTCGCGCCTTCGCCTCCTCGCTGGCGACCCGCAGCAGATCGTATCCGGCGTCCCGCTTGAGGCCTTCATACTCGGTCAGGCGCGGTGCCAGTTTGCTGTGATACAGCACCCGCCCGCTGATATCCTTGACGTCCAGCACAACGATGTTGACGTTCGCGTCCTTGCAGCGCTGCAGCACCCCCGCCACGCCCTCGCGCGTCGAGAGCAGCTTGAAGTTGGCTGTGGCGTCGAACCACATAATGCGGGCTTCCGCGCCCATCTCGTGCGCGGCGGTGGTCAGTGATGAATCCAAGGCAAAGGCTCCTGTGGCTGACAGCAGCAAGCAGGCGGCAAGCCCGCTCAGGAAGGTCAGTGTCTTTCCGGGGGCTGGTGTCACGAACGCACGACAATGGTGGCCGGGTAGTTCGAGCCAGCCAGCGGCATCGTGTTCACCCGCACCTGCCGGCGTTCTCCGGGTGACAGCCGGAAGCTCGCAAGCGGAAGCTCGCGTGTTCCCACCACATGCGACTTGCCGTAGAACTGGCCGTCAATGATGGATGCGACGCCCGCGATGCCCGCCGTCGGGTCGAACATGACCTTCACGTTCTTCGTATCCGATGTCGGGTTGCTCAGCGTCAGATTGATGTCGTAAAGCACACCGTAGTTGCCGTCCAGCACGCGCTCGGAGGCGGAGTCCGGTATCGCATGCTTGCCGACTCGAATGAAAAGCCAGCGGCCGTCGGCCGAGTACTCCTCGGTCAACTTGCGCACGGGCTCCGGGTACTGGTGCCCGCTAAACGCAAGCATCGAGTCCGCTGTCTGCGCCTCGGTGACATCCTGAACCGTGCGGAGAACCGTGGCGGCTTCGCTCAAGACCCGCACAACCAGACTGCCGGGTGTTCCGAGCTGATGCATCTCCAGCACGCCGCTCGCCGTGTCCATCTTCCCGAGAACCGCCGTCCACAGCACGATCCGGCTTTTCGCCGGGACCTCCATCACAAATCCGACATCCTGCGACAAATCCTTCAGGAACTGCGCTCCCGCCACATACCCCACCAGCACCGTGTCAATATGGGGGCCCGCAAGCGCCCGGCAAACATGCACCCGCGCGGGCTGATCACTCGTGTTGATCAGCATCAGGCTTATCCGCAGCTTCTGCCCAGTGCCGTTCTGGTGATGATACAGAAGCCGTGCGGGCTCGCCCGGCTTGATAGGAGCGGCGTAGAGGGGCTCGGGGCGCTTCACCTGTTCAGGATTGTTGCTGTAGAACAGCACCTGAGCCGGAATGGGGGGCGAGCGCGTGAGCGAGACTTCCACGTTCACTGTTGATGCTGACTTGAGATAGCCGGCTCCGTCCATGCGCACCTGCACGGGCACCGTCTGGCGAACCAGACCGGCGCCCATGGGCTTCGGTTCGCCCTGGAGGGCCATGGATGCGCTTGCGCCCGGCTCGAGAGCGCAGGAAGCGCGCGCGGCGCGCCATGCGGCCTCGGCCACGGCGGCGGCCGGCACCGACGACCCGGTCACCTCCGCGTCAGGCGCGGCCGTGGTTAGACGTCCGGCGTATCTCGCCACCATAATCGAAATCTGGTCAGACCCGTCCGGGCCTTCAATCGTGAGCAGTCCGGCGCCGGTCTTCACGCCGGACACCAGCACACTACCCGGCTCATCAGCGCGCGCCGATGCGAACCCTTCGGGAGTGACGCTGGTCTTGAAAGGCCCGGGCGAAAAACCCTCAATCGGCACCCGGCGGTTTTCTCCGAGCGGCACCGTGACGTCCCGCACCGTGAACCGAATGGGGGGTAGCGACAACTGACGCTTGATCTGGTTCGCCCACGAGGTGGCAAGGGCCAGAGGTGTCGTGTCGTGGGCTTTCGCCTCGGCTGGAGTGGCCAGCACAATCGTCTGCGCCCCCCACAGCACCGCGGCGCCGGCGCCGGAAGGCGCGGCCTTGAGTTTCTCCAGTGGCTGGCCCTGCGCGAGCATGGCGCTGATGCGATCTGCGCCAATCTGCGCGCGCTCCAGCGGCTGGAGGCTTCCGTTCGGCGTGCGAAGCGTGGCTGCCGGACGGCGGTTGATGAGGATGCTCGCCCCTGCGCCCGCCGCGCGCGCCTCCACTGTCGCGGCGGCCCGCGCCACGGAAGCGAGCGCCGGCGCAATCAGCGCCGCCAGAAATAAGGCCGTCCAGGACGGCCTGCGGTTCCTGCTCAGAGTTATCACAACGCAGGGATTCTACTCGACGGCATGGGGCCTGTCAAACCGGCGGCCCCTCTCACGCGCCGGCACGACCGCCCGTCTGCTCAGCCCGCGCTCGGGTCCGGGTTCTCCAGAATCGCCTTTGCCTGCTCTTCGCGATAGCCCCGGACCGCTTCCAGAAACTCCGGGTGCTTCAGCCCCAGTATCGCCGCCGCAAACAGCGCCGCGTTGATCGCGCCCGGCTTGCCGATGGCGAGCGTCGCCACCGGAATGCCCGCCGGCATCTGAACCATCGAAAGCAGCGAGTCCATCCCGCTGAGCGCTTTGGACTCCATGGGAACGCCGAGCACAGGCAGCACGGTCAGCGCCGCCGCGACGCCCGCAAGGTGCGCGGCGCCTCCCGCGGCGGCGATAATGACCTCGATCCCTCTGCCCTCAGCAGCGCCAACATAGTCTGCGAGCGCCTGCGGGGTCCGATGGGCTGATATGGCTCTAGTCTCGTGAGAGATGCCCAGCTTCGCCAGCGTCGAGGCGCAGTGAGACATCGTCTCCCAGTCCGATTTCGATCCCATGATCACGCCCACCAGAGGGGGCGCGCTGTGGTTGCCGCCTGTGCTCATTGTTACGTTCTCACCCCTGAAATCAGGGCTTTG
>JAGVUD010000292.1 GCA_019136435.1 Armatimonadota bacterium
CAGGCGAATTTCCCGAGCGGCACCTGCATAAGCCGGTTGCCGTTGTCGAGCGCCGCGACCGCGCCGGGGTCGTTCAGCAGCGTGGCGAACGCGCTGTTGATGACAACATCCACCTGGGGCAGGGATAGCCCGAGCAGGACGGGCAGCATCAGCGCAAATACCTTGCGCACCCCGGGGTGCTTCACGTCGAGCGAGAAGCGGTATCGAATGCCGATGCGCACCGAGTAGAGCACCTGCAGCAGGAAGTTTCCGGCGAACGCTCCGGCGAGTGCGCCGATGCAGAGGCCAGCGATTCCGAACGGACCGGCAAGCAAGACGCCGCCCGCAATGATGCCCAGGTTGTAGATGGGCGGCCCCATGGCCGGGATCGCGAAGACTCCGCGGGCCTGAAGGGTTCCCATGGTGAGTCCGCCGATGAAGAAGAAGAACTGGGCGGGGAGCAGAATGCGCGTCAGCGACGCCATCATATCGAGTTCGCCGGCGTTGAACCCCCACGCCACGAGAGGCACGAGCTGGCGGGTGAAAATCTCGCCGATGAGTATCAGAACCAGGACAACCATGCCCATCACCGATGTGACGACGCTGAAGACCTTCCATGCCTCTTCCTCGCGATCGGTGCGCAGATACTCGGTGAAGACGGGGATGAACGCGCTGTAGAGCGCCCCGCCGGCCACAATGTAGTAGAGAAGGTCGGCCGGCCGGAAGGCCATCTTGTATATGCTGGCGATCTGGCCCTGGCCGAACTGCGCCGCGATGACGCCTTCGCGCACGAGGCCGAGAATGCGGCTGACAAAAATGCCCACGACCATAACGCCAGCCGCGCTTGCGAAGGAACCCTTGCTCATGTGCTGGAATATACGCTACGGAATGCGCGGCCGTCCAGAGCTTCGCCATGTCCGGCGTCTGTCTCCGAGGGGCGCTGGTGTATAATGTGAGATGCTCGCAAGGGTCAGGACGTGCAGGCGGATATCAAGATGAATCTCCAGGAATTATTCAAAAGGAGAGACATACCGTACGGCGCCTATACGCTCATCCTCATGAACGTGGCGCTGTGGCTTGCGCTGCGCGGCAGTTCCGCCGATGACGTTGGCAGCGAACTGGGGCTGGTCCCGGACAAGAGCGGGCTCCTTCAGATGTTCACGTCCACCTTCCTGCACACGCACCCCCTGCATCTTGCCGGGAACATGTTCTTCCTGTGGCTGTTCGGAAGGCGCGTGGAGGAAGCGCTGGGGACGGTGGAGTTCCTGCTGTTTTACATTGCGAGCGGCTTTGCGGCGTCTGTGCTTCATCTTGCGATGGTGTGGGGGTTCATGCCGCCGGAGGCCAGGCAGATTCCTGTGCTTGGAGCATCGGGCTCTATCGCCGGGGTGCTCGGCGTTTTCGCGATCCGTTTCTTCCGCGAGAGCTTCGCGTTCGGGCAGTTTCGGATGCCGGCGTCCATCGTGCTGCTTGCCTGGCTGATGGTGCAGGTGACGATGGGCTACATGGCCCTGTACAGCATGTCGTACACCAGGGGAATGGCGAGCCAGAACCTTCCGATGGTCGGCTACTGGGCTCATCTGGGCGGGTTTATCTTCGGAATGGGCTTTGCGCAGATCAGCCCGCTCGGCCTGCAGGCGCGCAAAGAGTACCTCCTGAACGATTTCCAGGAGAGCATACGCTTCGGGACTCTGCAGGAAGTGGCGAGGGACTTCGAGGAGTTGAGGCGCGTGGACCCGGACGACCCGTTTGCCTACGCAGAGCTGGGCCGGACCTGCGCAATGATGGACGAGATGGAAGACGCAGTCCCCTACTATGAGAAGGCCGTTGTGCTGTATCTCAGGGAGGGGCGGGTAGACCTTGCGCTGCAGCGCTTCGAGGAGATGTGGGAGGCGTGCCCGCACACGCTCAACGACACCCGGTTTCTGTTCCGAATGGGTTGTCTGCGGGACCGCGAGGGCGACCATCGGGGCGCTATAGCTGTTCTGAAGTCGCTTGCGGCTGAAAGGCCCGGCACGCCCGAGGCCGAGATGGCCGTGCTGCGGGTGGCGGAGATTTACCAGAGCCGTCTCAAGGACACCGAAGCGGCGGTGAAAGAACTGCGAATGTTCCTGACCAGGTGGCCGGACAGCAAGTGGCGCCAGTTCGCCGAAGACTCGCTTGGGTACGCTCTGGGCAACAGGCCCGTCCGTCCGGGACGGGAAGACGGGCCGCGTCGAAACGTCTGAAAGGCATCCACTCCACAGTGATCAGCAAACGAAGAAGCAGGCTCCTCGCCGCGGTGAGGCGTCAGAAGTCCGCGGCGGGGGGAAGATACTCGCTCGCCGCCAGAAACCTCGAGTCCGGTGAGGAGGTTCTTGTCGCCCCGGGCGAGGTGTTCCCCGCGGCGAGCGTCATCAAGGTTCCTCTCCTGACCGGCCTGTTCGCCGCGAGGGACGAAGGGCGGCTCGACCTCGGCGACGAGGCGGTGATGCAGGCCTCCGACGTGGTCGGCGGCTCCGGCGTGCTTCAAGAGATGCACGTAGGCCTGCGAGTCACGCTGCGGGATCTCGCTCATCTGATGATAGTCGTAAGCGACAACACCGCGACGAACATGCTGATTGACCGGATCGGGCTGGAGTACATCGAGGCTTTTCTGGCCCGGCATTCTCTCACCGAGACGAAGCTCCAGCGGCGGCTTTTCGATCTGGAGGCCCGCAAGAAGGGCCGCGACAATCTCATCACGGCGCAGGAGATAGTGCGGGTGTACGAGATGCTGCACCGCGCGGACTTCGCGCCCCTGGTCCCGGAGTCCTGCCGCGAGTGTCTGGACATTCTGGAGCGCCAGCAGCACAGCGAGAAGCTGCCCCGCGACCTGCCGAAGACCGCCCGCATCGCCAGCAAGCCGGGCGGGCTGGACGATGTCAGCCACGACAGCGGGCTGATCGTGCCCCGTGAGGGACCGCCGTATGTGATTGCGGTCTTCACCGCCGACTTTGCCATTCGCGCGCGGGCGGACGAAGCGATTGCGCGCACTTCGAAGCTGGTGTACGACTACTTTACAGGCGGCTAACCGGTTACTGGCCGGTGTAGTAGTCTACGGGCGCCACGCTGTTTTCGGCAGTCTTCTTGAACTGCGCGTGCCCGTCCATGTAGATGTAGATGGAGCCGTCCTTATGAGGCATGAACGGGAGTTGCATGCCTGGCATGAACGAGTCGGGCATGTTCAGCACCATGCAGAACCAGGCGACCCTGTTCGTCAGCGGCCGTCCGTCCTTCCCGTCAAGCTCCGCGATTGTGTAGGGCGTCTTCGTGGCTGCGTTGTACCAGCCGCCGTCTGTTCCGGGCAGGCTCACATGCGCGAAGGGAATCCAGGTCTGAAGATACCCGAACGCGTACCGCTTGCCGTAGAAGCCATTTCCGCCGCGTGTGGGGCAGATCCAGATCTTGTCGTCCTTGACGTACTGCGTGAAGCCCGGATGTATGCGATACGACCAGAGCTGGGCGCCGAAGTTTTTGCCCTGATATGTCCCCAGCTTCGTGCCGATCAACTCCGCCGGGAGCTGCGACGGACAGCGCCCCTTGTTGTCGTCAATGTACATCAGCGTCGCGGTGGCGAGCTGCTTTCCGTGGGAGAGGCAGGCGGCCATGCGGGCGCGCTCCCTCGCCTGAGCAAAAACCGGGAACAGGATGGCGGCCAGGATCGCGATAATAGCGATAACGACCAGAAGTTCAATTAATGTGAAGCCTTTTCGCATAGCCAGTGTAACCTCATGGCGGGCGCTGTTTCCCACCGTTCCGCCAGTGAACCAATTATACTACCACTTTTGCCTAAAGGGAAGGGGTGCCGCCAAACGTGTGGCACGCGCAGTTGCAGGTCAGCCGGCGGGCGGCCGTGCGCGAATCATCTCGGCGGCGGCCATCTCGCCGATTTCCACTGCGAAATTCGTCCCGCGGTCCCACGGGTACACCTGGCTCATGCTCGCCCAGTAGAGGCCGGCGAGCGGCGATGCGATGGGCGGAATATTCTTCGAATGGTTGAGCGACACCACCGGCTGCGCGTAGGGCTCGCGGTGCATCCACCAGCCTTTCACCCATTCCCGCGAGAACTGCGGGTTCACGTCCCTGAGCGCGGGGAGAAACCGCTCCAGAATCTCGTCCGCCGAGAGTTTGAAGTATTCGTGCTCCACCGGGATGTAGTCGCCGCAGTACACCAGATGAACGCCGCCGTAATGCTGAGGCTCGATGAAGTTCGTGTGTTCGACGAGCGCCAGAAACGGGAAGCGCGGCTTGGGCACGTTGAGCCAGTACACTTGCGGGCTCAGCGGGCGGTCGAGCGCGATGGTGAGCACGATTGCCCCCAGCGACCTCAGCTTGCGCACCCTGTCGAGATAGCTTGCGGGAAGTTCCGGCGCCATCTTTGCAAGCGTCCCCGGAGACGTCGTCGAGAGAACCGCATCGAACGTCTGGACCCCTTCGGCTGTCTCGATGCTCCAGCGGCCGTCAGGGTCTTGACGCACCTGCTCGATGACCTGCCCGGTTAGTATGCGCGATCCCTGCCGGCGGGCCGCCGCCGCAAGGGCATCGGCGAAGGCCTGAAACCCGCCTTCGAAATAACCGAGCTGGGGAGTGCGCGCCCGGAAGCGCGCCCACAGCCACGCCGTGTTCACTTCCTCGTAGTGCTCGCCGAACTTGCCTTCCAGAAGAGGGCGCATGAGGGCCTGGTACGCGCGGTCGCCCATCGCCCGGCGGCACCAGCCTGCCGCCGTGGACTTCTCCAGCTTCCGCCAGTCGCGGCACAGGAAGCGAAGATACGCCACCGCCCCACCGAACCGTACGCGATCGGCCAGCGGCACCCCCGGAAACCGGAGAACAGCGCCGGGTGAGTCCAGAGGGTAGGTTTTGCCCTCCCACCACTGCGCGGTAACGGGGCGCCGGAAGAACAGGCGCGAGCCGAAGCCGATTTCGTCCACGAGCCCGCGCATGTGGCTGTCGGAGGCGAACAGATGATGGTAGAACCGCTCCAGCGGCCAGTCCCAGTCGCCGCCGCGATATCCGGACGCCAGGCCGCCCACCTCCCGCGCCGCCTCGAACACGGTGACCTGCCAGCCCTGCTTCGCCAGACGGTAGGCGGCGGTCAGGCCGGTGATTCCTGCGCCAATGACCGCGGCGGAGTTCACTGCGCGCTGTCCGCGGAGGCTGAAGCGGGCTCGATGGCCGCCTCGCCCGAGATGGCTCCCGCCGCGTCCGACCAGCGAATGCTCGACGCCGCCATGAACAGCCACCCGGCGACAGTGATGGGCAGCCAGATCACGAGATGCAGCACGACGGTGAAGCTCGCCGCCAAGCTCCTCGGGACGCCGAACCGGGCCAGCACGGCAATCCCCGGGGCGTCGAACGTGCCCACATAGCCGGGAGTCGAAGGAAGCGTGGTGGCCAGGGCGGTGATCGCCACCATGAAGACAAGCTGCGGATACGACACACGGAGGTCGGGGAACACCTGGGCCACCGCGAGGTACACCAGTGCCTCGGCGAGCCAGATACAGGCGGACTGAAGCAGCAGGGCCACCATGGCAAGCGGGCTGCGCAGCGACTGAAGCCCTTCGTGAAAGCGCGCGGCCAGCCCGTGGACGGTGCCGCGGACCCTCTCCGGAAGGAACTTGCGGGATGCCCAGCCGTAGACGCCCGTCAGCAGGCTGTGCCTCGTGGCCGCGAGCCAGAACAGCCCCAGCACCAGCAGGCAGAACACCGCCAGACCCGAGGTGATCCACATATTGCGCGCGTTCATCGCGAAAAACGACAGCGAGACGAGCAGGAACAGGAGCATCGCGATGGCATCGAACACGCGCTCGAGCACGATGGTGGCGAGAGACGCCGTGATGGAGACGTTCTCGTTTTTCCTCAGCACGTAGGCCCGGAGCACCTCGCCAGCGCGCGCGGGCAGCACATTGTTGCCCATATACCCGATCACGAGGACGGGCATAAGGCGGCGGATGGGGACGAACAGGATGGGCCTCAGCAGCGACTGCCAGCGCCATGTCCGTAGAAGAACGGGCAGAAAGTAGGCGCAGGCGGCGGGCAGAAGCCAGATATAGTTACCGCTCTTGAGGGCGCGGAGCACCTCGTCGAGCCTCAGTCCCCGTGCCGCCCACAGCACGAAGACGACGCTGATGAGCAGGCCGAGGGCCAGTTTTGCCTTTTGTGCGTTTGTCAGTTGCGACACATGCTTCTCGCGCGAGCGGCGCAGGACTCCCATCCGGTTCTGTCCTGCTGTCTGCTGCCCTTTCCTGCCGCCCGGCGGCGCCGGGCAGGGCTTGTGGTATTATGCGTGAAACCGCCGGCAAAGGGAACACCTTTCCTGCTCCCCGGCGCGGCGGGCTAAAGCCGACGGCGGGTTTCGGCCATAACTGGACTGTGAGCACACAGGCGTCGAATGAGCGCCGCGCCCCTTGACACCGCAGAGCATGGACAACACGCACAGCACGAACGCAGCACGGGTCCGGGATCTTTCGTACTTCTTCCCCGCCCACAACGAAGAGGCCAACGTCGAGGCGATGGTCTCGGGCGCGCTCGAGTTTCTACCGGAGGTCGTGGAGCAGTTCGAGGTTATCGTTGTGGATGACGGGAGCAGAGACCGGACGAAGGAGATCGCCGAGTCTCTGGCGTCGGCGCATCCGCAGGTGCGCGTCGTTTCCCACGAAGTCAACCGGGGTTATGGCGGCGCGCTGAAGTCGGGCATCGGCGCATCGCGGTACAGCTGGATATTCTTCACCGACGGCGACCGGCAGTTCGACGTGCGCGAGCTTCGCAAGCTGCTCGCCAAGGTGGACGCTCAGACCGGGGCGGTGATCGGCTACCGGATGGATCGCAAGGACCCGTGGCACAGGTCTCTGAACGCTCGTCTGTATAAGGGGCTCATTCGCATTCTGTTCGGGCTGAAGGTGCGCGATATAGACTGCGCGTTCAAGCTGATGCGCGCGGATCAGGTGCAGCCGCTTCCCCTCAAGAGCAACGGGGCGCTCATCAGCGCGGAGATGCTGATCCGGATGAAGCAGCGGGGAACAGTGATCCGCGAGGTGGGCGTCGGGCACTTCCCGCGCGTGGCGGGCGAGCAGTCGGGCGCGAACCTCCGCGTGATCCTGCGCATGTTCCGCGAGCTGTTCGCGCTGTACGGAGAGCTTCGCAGGGAAGCGGCATCCGGCCGGAAGGGGTCAGCCTGAGGCTTCAGTCGCCTCCCAGCAGCCTGCGCGCCTTCTTCAGAGACTCCGACTCCGCCGACCGCTGGCTTCTCATGTCTTCCAGGTCATCGAGGTTGATGGTAATCTTGCCCGCCCCCTCGATGTCCACCGCCGCGACATTCAGTTCGAGATAGCCCGAGTTGTTCTCGCGCCCGTCGCATGTGTCAACCAGGCGCATCTTCGATTTTGGGAAAAGCATCGGGGCTTGCCTCCTTCCTAATACTCGCAGATGATCTGCGGCTCCCGGTACAACGCCGAACGCCGAACCGGGGCAAGCGTCCCCTCGCCGGGGAACAGGGCTTCCAGTTCATCAATGCTTCGGACCACGGGAATGCCCAGCCTCAGCGCCTCCTCGTACTCGGCGAGCGCTCCGAGCGACTCCTCCCAGCCGGGGAGCATGTAGATCGCCTGGCAGAGCTGGAGCCAGTCGAAGTCCAGCGCAAGGTACTGCTCGCGTGTGAAGCTCGTCGTCGCGTGCCACCCCTGAGTCTGTTTGTGCGGGATGAACGGGTTGTATCCAGCGGCGGCAAGAGCGCGTCCTGCCGCGTCCGCCCGCTCGACGTTTGCGCGGATGTCGTCGTCTGTCGGCGCCGTTATCGGTCCCGAGATGTAGACTTTCACCATTGTGCCATCCTCCGTGATATCTGATGCACAACTCCAAACGGTTGCCGGGGTGTTCTACCGCGGCGGGGCACTCTCCTTCTTTTGGGGGCCGCCGGTCGCGAGCGTAAGCTGCTCCAGCCGCTCACGGTAATCCTGCACCCGGCCCGCATGCGCCGGTTTGCCGCAGAGGTTGTTCATCTCGTAAGGGTCGGCGCGCAGGTCGTAGAACTCGTCTGCGTTCTCGATGTCGGGGTAGTGGATGTACTTCGCGGATTCGCTCCGCACGGCAAACCACGTGGGATGGTAGGGATAGTTCTCCTCCCGATAGTACTCGCACAGAAAGTCCGTTCGCCAGCCCTGCGTCTTTCCGGCGAGTATCGGCAGCAGCGATTCCCCCTGCACGCGCGCCGGGACGGTCACCCCGGCGGCCGAGAGTATCGTCGGGGCTATGTCTATGTTCAGGGCCATCTGCCGCGGGGTCAGCCCGGGCCGTATCAGCGCCGGGCAGCGCATCAGAAGCGGAATGCGGATGGACTCGTCGTACGCGTAGCGCTTGTCGCCGAGTCCGTGGTCGCCCCAGAAAAAGCCGTTGTCGCTGGTGAAGATGACCAGGGTGTTGTCCAACAGCTTCCGCTCCTGCAGCGTCCTCAGAATCTCGCCCACGCCGTCGTCCACCGAGTTCATGCACCGGAGTTGATTCTTGATGGTTTCGTCGGGTGTGCCCGTGCGCCTCTTGCCGGAGTTAGGCTTCGGCCCGCGCTGCTGCAGGACAGGCTTGCCCGCAAGCGAATCGCCCGCGTTCGGGCGCCGTTTCACTACGTCTTCAGCGTAGAGAGTTGTATGCCGCTCTGCCGGCTCGAAGTTGCCGTGGACGGCTTTGTGCGCAAGATACAAAGCGAACGGCCTGGTGTGAGGCCGTTTCAGGAAGTCGGCAGCCCGCGCGGAGAGAATGTCCGTCATATACCCCCGCTGCTCTTCGCGTTTGCCGTTGATGTTCAGAGTGGGATTCACGTAAACGCCCTGCCCCCGGAAGCTCACCCAGTGGTCGAATCCGGGGCGCGGGCTGTCGTCGTCGCCCATGTGCCACTTCCCCACGTACGCCGTCTCGTAGCCGGCCTTGCGCAATTCCTGCGGAAACGTCCTCAGGCTGTGGCTCAGGGCGTCGAGCGCGGGGGACGCCTGGTTCGTCTTCACGCCATGTGTGTGCACGAACTGCCCCGTCAGAAAGCTTCCCCGGCTGGGCGAGCAGAGCGGCGTGGTGCAGAACGCGTTCTGGAATATTGCGCCTTCCCGACCGATGCGGTCAATGTTCGGGGTCTTCGCGAACGGATGTCCCGTGCATCCGAGTGCGTTCCAGCGCAGATCGTCAATGAGGATGAAGACGAAGTTCGGCCTGCCCGTCTTCGCGTAACCGAGGCCGGGCGCGGCCGCGAGCGCGCCTGCACCGGCCATCCCCGTAAGAAAACCGCGGCGAGTCAAAGGCATTGTCTGTCTCCTTCCGGCCTGTATCAGCCGATGTTGCACTCCACGCGGACCACCTCGCCCGGACGAATCGCCGGCAGGGGTCCCAGATGCGGCTGTCCTTCTACTGTGAGCCGCCCCGTTCCTTCCGCCGCGCCGTTGCCGCGGATGGTGATATCGTACACGCCGCCCCGGAACCGTCTGCGCACCCGCGCCTGCTCCCATTGCGGCGGCAGAGACGGGGCGACAACCAGCCCATCATAGTCCGGGCGCACCCCCAGAATCCAGTCGAGCATCGCGCGGTACATCCACACCCCAGAGCCCGTCAGCCACGAATGAGACGCCTGCCCGTACGTGGGATGCTCGGGGCTCGTGACGTATTCGCTGTACACGTACGGCTCCATCTTGTAGATGTCGGGGTCGCTCGCCTGATTGATCGGATTCGTGCGGGAGTAGTACTCGAATGCGCGGCCGCCGTTTCCGAGCATCCCTTCCGCCATGATCGCCCAGCTCACCGGATGGTTGAAGATCGCGCCATTCTCCTTCTTCCCCGGAACACAACGGGTCGCCAGCCCCACGCCCGGGTCAATCGTTCGGTAGGTGGGCGCGAGAATCTGCGGCCCGCGCCCGGTCTCGAGCATGTCGTAGGCGCTCTTCATGCAAAGGGCGGCGCGTTCGGCGTCCGCGATGCCGCTGATGACCGCCCAGCTCTGTGCGTTCAGGAATATCCGCCCCTCCGTGTTCCGGGCCGACCCGATGACATCCCCGTCGTCCCTGTAGCCCCGCAGATACCACGCTCCGTCCCAGCACAGCGTGTTGATGGCATCGGCCACCCGGCTGAACCAGGCGCGATACCCCGAGGCCTCCCCGGCATATCCAGCGCGCGAGAGAAGATCGGCTGTTTCGGCCAGAGCGTGGCAGAGGAACTGCGCCACCCACGTGCTCTCGCCGATTCCCTTGCGCCCGACGTAGTCGAGCGTGTCGTTCCAGTCGCCCGGGCCGAAAAGCGGGAGGCTGCGCGGCGAGAGCTGGCTGAGTGTGTAGTCGAGCGAGCGCTTGAGATGCTCGAGCACGGTGTCCTCGCCGCCGTCCTGCCACGCGACGCGTCTGGAGAGATAGCCGAGGTCGCCGGTCTCCTTGATGAAGCTCGTGATCGCAAGGGGAATCCACAGCGGGGTGTCCGAGTGCCCGGTCTTCTCGCCTTCGCCCGTCAGCGGAAACCAGTTGTGGAGCGTGCTCCCGTCGGCGAACTGGTGCGTGAGGATGCCGAGAATCTTCGTCTCGGCCATGGACGCGTCGGCGATCAGCGGCCCGAGCAGGTCCTGCGCGCTGTCCCGCACCCCGCTTCCGAACAGCAGCCCGCCGTGATAGTATCCGGCGCTGCGCGCCGCCGTGAAGGTGGTCCAGGTCTGCTTCTTGGACCAGTAGTTGAGCATGATGTTCGTCGGCTCGTCGGGGGTCTCCACCTCGAGCGCCGAGAGGTACCAGTCCCACCACTGCTCGATGTCCGCCAGCGCCGCGTCCAGGGTGGCGGCCGAGCGGTACTTCTCGACAAGCGCCGCCGCCTGCTCGCGCTCGTCCCGCCCGGTGACGCCCAGGAGTATGGCGAAGTCGGCGGTCTCGCCCGCGCCGAGATGAAGCGGCATCTGCAGTGCGCCGCAGGCGTCTCCGGCTGTAATCAGCGTGTCAGCCAGCTTCCCGGACTCCACCCCGTGGGGGTTGCTCTCCGAGCGCCAGCGCCCGATGAACGTCTCCTTGTGCGAGTCGAACGACTCCACGGGCAGCCCGGAGGCGAAGAAGACCTCTTTGTCCCATCCCTGATTCGGCTGCGCGACCGACGCGGCGCGATGCCGCACCCAGTAGTCCTTCGTCGCAAAGAGAATCTGGCGTTCTGCGTCCCAGTGAGTGCGATTGAAATGCTGGTCGTTTGGCTGGTTGATGAGGTCAACCAGCGCGTGCCCGAGCACGAACTCGACATACGCCGTGAGGCTGAGATCGCGCGGGGCGTTCCCCAGATTCTCGATCCGCACCCGCCAGACCTCGACGTCGTCTTCGCGCGGGATGAAGTGCAGCAGCGATGCCCGCACGCCGTCGTGAGAGGATGCGATCTCGGTCCACCCCGGCGCGTGGCGGCAGGAGTAGTCATCGAGATCCATCGGAACCGGCTGCCAGGTGGGCGACCAGTACTCGCCGCGCTCGTTGCGGATGTACAGATAGCGTCCCGGGCGGTCCCAGGGCAGGCTGTTGTATCGGTGGCGGGTGATGCGGGAGTCGCGCGGACACACCCAGTAGGAGTAGCCGCCGCCGGCGTTCGATACCAGCCCCATCAGGCGCCCATTGCCGATGTAGTTGATCCACGGCGCGGGCGTGTCCGGCCGGGTAATCCGAAAAACGCGGCCGCCCTCTTCGAAGCGGCCATAGTCCTCAAGTTTCATGTTACGGTGTTTCTCTTCTTCTTTCATCCGGCCGCGGAGAGGGTAACCTCTCTGCCAGCCGCAATCCGCCGCACGTCCGGGTGAAGCTCCACAAAGAGCTCGGGGGCTTCCGTGTGGATGGGTATTACCCTGCGCGCGCCGGCGTCCCGCAGGAAGTCCTTCAGGTGCTCCGCGCGCATATGCCCGCTTGTGTGAGCGTATTCCAGCTTCAAACCCGCAAGCTCTATCCAGTTCTTCAGGCGCTCGAACGAAAACTCCATCTCCTCGTTGAACGGCTCGGCCTTGCCATACACGTACGTCCCGCGCATACAGCCCGGGGTTGTCACGAAATGCAGGCACGTCAGCGGCCCGTTCGATGTGTAAACGAACCACTCGCCCGGGTTGGCGAGGACCTCCTCGCGCCTGGGACCCCAGATGAACCGCTCGTCCGGAATCTGAATGGCGCTGGCAAGTTCATCGGCCGTGTCGCCCTTCAGATTCCCGCGTCGGATGCGCTGCGCCGCCAGGAGCGTCTTCTCGTGGCCCTGGCGGCCTTCATCGTATGTTTCGAGAAAGACCCCGTCGCGCCCAATGGTTCTCGCGGTCGTGGTGTTGGAGGCGATCTTGCGGCGTCCGAGCAGTATATACGCCTGCCGGGCGATTTCGTCGCACCCGTCCATGAGCGGCTGGTCTCTGTTGATATACAGGAGGAGATACGCCAGCTTCGCGTCCACGGCGAGCTTGCGGCCTGCCTCGATGGCGGCGCGGCAGACGATTCTCATGCGCCCCATGTCGGCTGGCGATCCGTCGTACAGCACAAGCCCGGGCTCCCGCGCGATGATCTCGCTCACCTTCCCCGCCACGTCATCCTCTCCACTGAGTCCGTGATGCTCGACCTCCTTCTCGTCTTCGCTCGCCGGCGGCCGCAGGCGCGTGCCCTCGCAGAGCAGATAGTCCACCGGGTTCCGCGCGAGGGCCTCCAGAAAGGCGGCCGTCTGCGCGCGTCCTTCCGCGGGTCCGTGCATCCTGAGGTCGCCCGTGTAGCCCACGCGCACCTCTTCGGATTCGATGATCCACGCCGTGGCGCCGGGCACCGAGTGGTCAACCGGGAACGGTGTCAGGCGCAAATCGCCCACCTCCAGCGCCTGTCCCGGCTCGCACATCGCGAGGCTGGCCGAGACTCCGGCCGTCGTGAAGCCCTCACTGATGTCTTCACGCATGCTGATGAGCCGGCACGTGAGCGGCGTCGCGAGGATGGGGATGTCCGGGCGCAGAAGGCCAG
>JAGVUD010000232.1 GCA_019136435.1 Armatimonadota bacterium
GACAGGATGCGCAAGCGCGTTGTGGCGATTGAGGGCGGGGCAATCGTTCGCGACGAGCAGAAGGCGAGGTACAGTGCTGAGCCTGACTAGCATCGAGTTCGCGCTGCAGGAGGCGTTCGGCAACCTGGTCAGGAACCGGCTGATGGCGCTGGCCGCCATGCTGACCGCCGCGGTCAGCCTTGCCGTGTGCGCGGGGTTCGCTGTGTCGGCGCTTTCCATCCGCCGGGCGACCGAGAAGCTGCCCCAGCAGTTCGAGATGGCCGTTTTCATCAAGCGCAGCACACCGCCGAAGCTTCACGAGGGGCTGCGCGAGAAGGTTCAGAAGATGCCCGGGGTCGGCACGGTCGAGTACATCTCGCAGGAGCGCGGCTGGAAGGAGTTCCAGAAAAGCCTCGGCACGGAGATTTCGACAGAGGACGTGACTTACAACCCGGCGCTCGCTTGCCTGCGGGTGGTCATGAAGCAGCCCGAGAAGGCGGCGGAGATCGAGAGGCAGCTTTCGAAGATGCCTGAGATCGAAAGCGTGGTGTGGGAGAAGAACGCGGTGCGGATGTTCCACCGGATCTCGCGCGTTGTGAGCGTCGGGGGTCTGGCGGCGGGGTTCGCGCTGCTTCTCGGGACCATTCTGGTCATTGGCAACACGATACGGCTGGGAATCTACGCGCGGCGCGGCGAAATTGCCATAATGCGTATGGTGGGCGCCAACCCGGCGCTCGTGCGGCTGCCGTTTGTCATCGAGGGGATGGTGATTGCCGGTCTGGGGGCGGTGCTTGCGGCGGTCATCATACGCGTAACCGGCAACTACCTGGCCGAGGCGACGGCTGCGTTCCAGAGCGTGACGCGCTTCTTCGATAGCGGCCTGAAACCGTGGGAGTTGTGGGCGGGGCTGACTGCGCTGGGTCTCATTCTCGGTTTTCTTTCGAGCCTTGTATCCATTCGCCGGTATCTCAAAGAAGAAGCCTTCGAGAGGTCAGTACGATGAGGAGAATAGGCGCGTGGCTGCTCGTAGCGGCGATTCTGGGTGCGGCGGGGCTGTCTGCGGGGGCGGCGTCGAAGAAGGCAACCTATCAGAAGCGCCTGGGCAGCGTCTCGAGCAAGATCAAAGACGTCAAGCACAAGATTGCGGTCAAGAAGAAAGAGCAGAAGGTTGTCACCTCGAAGCTCTACACCACTCAGCGCCGCCTGAACGACACCCGGAGCAGCATCAGATACACGCGCTCGCGCCTGGCGGTGGCGCGGGGACAGCTCCGCCAGATCAACGCGAGCCTGCGGCAGGCCGAGGCGAAGCTCCTCGAGAAGCGCACTGCTCTGACCCATCGCCTGACTGACGCCTATCAGCATCCCGCTCCGTCCTACATCGCAGCCGTCCTGACCGCCGACGACGCCTGGACCGCGCTGACGCGGACGAAGATGGTGCAGAAGATCGTCGAGAGTGACATGCACCTGCTCGAGGATATCCGCCAGCAGCGGGCTGCGATCAAGCAGCGCCAGGCCGTCCAGAAACGCAAGGTCGCCGAAATCGGCTCGCTGCAGAATCATCTGTATGCCAGGGCGGCGGAAGAGAAGCATCTTGCGCTGCAGCAGCATGCGCAGATCAAGGAGATCGCCTCCGACCGCGCCCAGTACGAGCGGGCGCTCGATGACCTGATCGCCGAGTCTCACCGGATGACGGCGATGATCCGCGCCCTCCAGGCCACGCCCGCGGGGCGGCAGCGCGCGGCGACGGTGTTCCGGGGCAGGTTCATCCGGCCCGTAAGCGGGCGGGTTACATCGAGCTATGGAATGCGGTACCACCCCGTGCTCCACAAGTACAAGCTGCATACGGGCGTGGACTTCGCTGCTGCGACAGGCACGTCCGTGCGCGCGGCGGCCTCTGGCACGGTCATCCTCTCGGGATGGATGGGCGCGTACGGCAACGCGGTTGTCATTGACCATGGCGGCGGCGTTACCACGCTCTACGGGCACAACTCATCGCTTTCGGTGCGAGTGGGACAGACCGTGAGACAGGGTCAGACGATTGCGCGGGCGGGCAGCACGGGGCTGTCCACGGGGCCGCACGTGCACTTCGAGGTCCGCCGCAACGGGCAGCCGGTCAACCCGCTATAACACGATAGATCAAGGAGCCTTCATTTGAACGCCGACACTCACACACCGACTCCCGCCCAGCGGGCTGAGGAGTTCCTCACCACCGCGACCCAGTTCCGCCTGGGATCGCTTCTGACCGAGACGCAGCATCCTCGCTCGGCGACGCTGAGCCAGACTGCGAAGCAGGACGTCCCCGCCGCGCTCGGGATGCTGTTCGACGTGGACCGGGACGTGGTGGAGAAGTACCGGCAGTGGTCTGGGAGCGGGCAGCCTGAGCGCGTTAGCAAAGAGCTTGCGGCGGCTCTGCTGAATGGCGGCAGGGTGTTCTGCACGGGATGTGGTTCGACTGGACGCTTGAGCATACAGATGGCGTCCATCTGGCGGGATTTCTGGCAGAAGAGACGCGCGCAGGGACTGTTCAGCCCCTCACCGGACGATTGGGAAGACCGGGCGTTCAGCGCGATGGCAGGCGGCGACTTCGCG
>JAGVUD010000188.1 GCA_019136435.1 Armatimonadota bacterium
TGACCCGGAACCCACGGCTTCCAGATGTGGGCCCTGAATCAAGTTCAGGGTGACGTTGTACAACGGCCGAAACACGTCATTCCGGGCCTGACCCGGAACCCACGGCTTCCGGATGTGGGCCCTGAATCAAGTTCAGGGTGACGCTGTAAAACGACCGAAACACGTCATTCCGGGCTTGACCCGGAACCCACGGCTTCCGGATGTGGGCCCTGAATCAAGTTCAGGGTGACGCTGTACAACGGCCGAAACACGTCATGCCGGGCCTGACCCGGAACCCACGGCTTCGGCGCTCCTGCTATAATCGGGGCGCTTTCGACCGGAGGGAAAACGCCTTTCAATGAAAACCGCCATCTTCACGCTGCTCAACTGCCTGATGCTGCTCGCTGTGCTCCTGACCTCGGCGCGGGCGAGCTACGTTCCTCGAATCAGAAACGCCGGCGCGCAGCCGGACTTCGCCCGGTTGCCGGTATTCTTCAGCAGCGACGCGCAGTACGACGCGTTCGTGAACGAGTACTTCATGCGGCACCTGAGCGTGGACGAGCGGGGCGTCTATCTGGGCGGGGGGCCGATTCCCGGCGTGGTGGATCACATGTGGGAGAAGGAGTGGGACGCCTGGTTTCTGCCCTGGATTGACCGGGGCGCGATGGGGCTGGCGCGGCAGGGCAACGACGCGACAGATGTGGTGCTGAACACGCTCGCGCATGTTCCCGTGGACCGCTTCGGCTACTGCTACGGGGCGGCGTTCTTCCCGGAACCGAACGACATGCTCGGCGGCTACAAGCCGACGTTCGGTTGGCCCTGGCCCAAGCACAACCGCAACCATACCGTGAACCGTCCCACCGGCTGGGAGTTCAACGAGCCTCCCGAACAGACGGATGCCGCCCTCAGGCAGTGGCGGGGCAAGGACGTGCGGTTTCACAGGCCGTTTGTGAACCACAGGCTGGAGTTGACGGTCACCGGGACGAAGCCGGTGGTTCTGACGCCGGACTTCGAGACGGACGTGGCGCAGGCGCCGGTGTTCGAGATTGACGTGGAGTACCGGCGCGCCGACGGCGGCGACCCGAGAGAGCTGGTTCAGGGTCTTCGGGTGTTCTGGACGACAAGCGACTCTCCCGCGTGGTCGGATGACAAGTCGGTGGGCGTGGACTTCTGCGACCTTCCGCCGGCGGACTATCCGGAGGCCTTCGCGCAGATGACCTCGGCGTCGGCCGCGCGCTATCCGCTCTACTTCCCGATGTTCCTGCACCCGCAGTGGGGGCGGCAGGAGGGACGCCGCATCACGGGACTGAAGGTTCAGCTTGCCGGACCGGACGCGGAGGGGTGTACGCTGGCGCTGAACTACGTTCGGGCCAGCTACTTCGCCGGGCTCGCGACCTCGAACAGCACGCTCATTCTGGTATCGCACAGGTTCTTCATGTGGTCGGACGATACCGGGTTCCTGGCCCACCAGATGCCGCGGCTGCGGCGGGCGATGGTCTTTCTGAACGAGCACCTCGGCGGGCGCAGGGAAGGGCTGATCAACCAGGGCTGGTTCCCCGGGCACGATGGTCTGGGAGGAGAAGTGGGCCGGAGCATGATCGGCGGATACTGGGATCTTCTGCCGTACGGCCGCTACGACACAGACAGCAGCCTGGCCTACCACAACGCTCTGCTTGCCATGGCGGCGCTGGAGAAGGCCGTGGCGGCGCGAAATGTCGCCGTGCCGGAGGTGAGCGTCATCGGCCCCGGCGACAGGACTGTGCTGCGCTACAGCGAGACGCCCGAGTCGCTTCTGGCGATTGCGGCGCGGGTGAAGCGCAACATCGAGAGGCGGTTCTGGGTTAGCGAAACAGGGCGCTTCTGCGGCAACATCGACGTCAACGGCCAGAAGCACGACTACGGTCACGTGTACTTCAACGTGCAGGCGCTGGCGTACGGCGTGGGGACCGAGGCGCAGCGCAAGTCCGTTCTCTCATGGCTGGACGGGCGGGTGATTTCCGGCGACACGGCGACGGGAGCGGACATCTACAGGTGGCGGTTCGCCCCGCGCATCTCGACGCGGCGCAACGAGAGCCACTACTACTGGGCGTGGATATGGGAGCGCGAGCGCGACCCGGACAACCCCCAGTTCGCGTGGGGAAACCAGATGCAGGACGGCGGCGCGGTTCCGATGACGTCGCTTTTCGAGCTGGTCTCGCGCTGCCAGACCGGCGAGCAGCAGCAGATTGACCGCGCGTTCGAGCGCACTCTGGAGATTATGCAGTGGTTTGGCGACGTGAAGGCGGCCGGAGGCAAGGGGCGCGACTTCTACCGCGCGTACTACGGCGGACACCCAGAGCGTGGGCTACAGCAGGGCGGCGGACCGGCCGGCGGGCTCGGGCTGGACAGGGAGTTTCTCTCGGACGCGAGCATCGGCACGACATTCCCTCTGTACGCATTTCTGGGCGTCAGCGCGAACGAGGACGGTGTGCTGACGATAGCCCCTGCCCTGCCCTCGAAGCTGGAGAAGATCGGGGTGAGCAACGTCTTCTACCGGGGAAACCATCTCACGATAGAGGCGGGAAGGACGTACGTTTCTCTCAAGGGCAGTTCAACCCCGAAGTCTGCGGGGCTGAGCGCGCGCGTGCTGTTCCGGCGGGCTCCGGCGGGGTCAGTTGTTCAGGTGGACGGTAAGCCGGCGGCCGCTGTCGCGCGGGACGCATCCGGCGGGCTGGAGGTGACGGTGGAACTGAAGCCCTGCCTCATCGAACTGATTCCGCCCCCTCTGCCCTGAACCCCTGCAGCTCAGGCCGGAACCCCGTACAAAAAATATCCCCGGCTGGAGACAAGCCCCAGCCGGGGCCTTTCGGAAGTTTTGCGTGCTATTGGGTGATGACGCACTCTGTAGAAAGGGAAAAACCCCCGAAAGGTATATTCGCTCTGCGCTGTGTGCTATATCTAAGACGAGCAGGGTTGCGCTGAAGTTCCATGTAATTTATGAAGATTCTTGGAACTTATAAAGACTCCGCGGGGGTTATTCGTGCGCTGAGCCCCGTCCGGGGAACTCCGTATGCGTTATTTGTGTTCGGCGGAGGCTGCCCGGGCGCCCCGAACTCCGCACGATCTGTGACAACACCCGCGCGCCTCAGAACACTTTGAAGACCAGGCTCGTGCCGAAAATGTGCCTGATGTCCGCGAACTCCGGCCGCCGCTCGCGAAGCTCGTGCAGCGCAGCCGGCACGTCCTGCCCCGTGCGCTTATCGTAGTCGTGCCACACGATGACGCCCCTTCCGCCCCGCAGAAGCTTGAGGGCGCGCTCGGTGTCGCTCATCACATATTCGTACGTGTGCGCGCCGTCCACGAACACGAAATCCACCGCCCCTTCCCAGGGCGAGAAGTCGAACGTCGCCGAGTCGCCGTAGAGCTGCTGGATTCTGGCGGCGTAGGGCGTATTGAGGAACCGCGCGCCGGAGACGTCCTTCTCGACAAACGCGGCGTCGGCGTCGCTGATGTCAAAGGCGGCGGACGCGGCCTGGTCCCGCGGGAGGTCGAGCGTATAGACCTGCGCGTCTTCGGGCAGGTTGGCGGCCATGTTGAGCGTGGTGCGCCCGTCGAACGTGCCGATCTCGAACACTGTTTTCGGCGCGTGTGCCTTCAGCAGGCGCGCAATGGCGACAATCTCCTCGAGCGCGACGTTCCCGCCCCGCCCGATGGGCTCCAGGATGCGGATGGGCTCGTCCGCCGGGCCGATGTCGCCAATGGCGGCCTGCGGGAGTTCCAGGGCGCGGCTGTCGGGCGGAGGAGCAAGCTCGCGCTGGCGGAAGAACCCGAAGTGACGGCAGATGCGCGCGATGAGGCCGCGATTGCGCCCGGAGACGATTCCGAGCGTAAAGAGATACACGGCGCACGCAAGTCCGCAGACATACTGCGGGATAAAACTGACAATTCTGCTCAAGAACACTCTCCGGCCGCCCGACGGGCTGTGGCGATGGTACCCTCTTCGGGATATTCGGGCTCGCGCGCGGAATAGTTCACCCCCGGCGCAGTTCCAGAAGCGCAATCTCGGGCGGAGCAAGGAAACGCAGAGGCAGGAAGCTGGAGCCGATGCCCCGGCTGACGTACACCTGCGTGCGCCCGGGGTCCAAATCGATTACCTTTCGCAGGCTCTCGCCCCCCAACAGCCCCGCCGCCAGTCCCTTGCCGTGCCCGGAGCGGGTGTAGAGCGGGCCGATGAACGGCAGCGCGAGCTGCCCGCCGTGCGTGTGTCCGCTCAACACGACATCCGCGCCCACCTCGATGGCCGCGACGATGATTGCGGGCGTATGCGACAACAGAAGCGTGAACCGATCGTCCGGCGCGCCTTCCACCGCGCGGCCCAGGTCATCGCGCCCGCTGTGCGGATCGTCCACTCCGGCGATAACGATACTCGCGCCCCCGCGGCGCAGCATGACATGCTCGTTTTCGAGAAAGCGGATTCCCGCCTCGCGCATCACGCGCCGAACCCCCGCATAGAACCCCGGGTGCCGCACGTCGGCATTGCCCGAGATCGCAAAGGCCCCCTCGCGCGGGCGCGCTCCGAGCGCCATCGCCGCAAGCTGCCGCCCCGAGACGTCGTCGAAGGCGAGGTCGCCCGTGATGGCGAGGATGTCCGGCGAAAGATCGCGGATCATCCGGGTCACGCGGCGCTCGCGGCGGCCCATTTTGGACATGTGCAGGTCGCTGAGCTGCAGGATCGTAAACCCGTCGAATTCGGTGGGCAGGCGCGGGCAGTTGAGGCGAAGGCGTCGCAGGCGGATGGCGAACGGCTCGTATGCGGTGGCATACAGGGCGATCGCCGCGGCGGCCGCGGAGGCCAGAAGGACCGGGGCGGGCAAGTTCAACCTGCCCTGTCTGGCGCGGTGGGTCTGGTTATGGTGTGTCACCTCGCATGGCGTGCGGTGTCGTTCGCCGCGACCGGGCGTGATACCTTCCGGAAGGGCCGCCAGCGCAGCCCGCCGCAACACAGATTCGCCTTTCTCGCCCGTACCCCTTGCCAGCGGCGGCCCCGGTGCGGCATTATTGCGATTGCCACAATGGATGACGTCAAACGCCGCAAACTCGCCGCCGTCTATCGCGACGGCCTTCTGAACGATACGATCCCCTTCTGGTCGACGCACGCGCCCGACCATGAGCACGGGGGCTTCCTGACGTTTCTGGACCGGGACGGTTCGCTCTTCGGCACGGACAAGCCCGTGTGGCTGCAGGGGCGCACAGCCTGGGTCTTCTCGAAGCTCTACAACTGCGTTGAGAAGAAGGCGGAGTGGCTCGAAATGGCGCGGCTGGCGGTGGACTTTCTGCTGGCGCACTGCTTCGATGACGACGGGCGGATGTTCTTTCTGGTGACCCGCGACGGGCGTCCGCTCAGAAAGCGCAGATACGTGATCTCCGAGGTCTTCGCGGCGATGGGCCTTGCGGAATACGCGAAGGCATCCGGCGACGACCAGATGCTGGCAAAGGCCCGCGACGTGTTCGACCTCCTGATGCGCTATCACACCACCCCGGGGCTGCTGGAGCCGAAGGTGGACCCCCACACGCTGCCGTCCGTGGGACACACCATGCCCATGATCCTGCTGAACCTGTCTCAGGTTATGCGGCAGGTGGACGACCGGCCGGTGTACCGCGAAACCGCGGACCGGTCGCTGGATATGGTCTTCAACCTGTTCGCAAAGCCCGAGCACCGGGCCGTGCTCGAGATGGTCGCGCCGGACGGATCCATCATTGACACGCCGGATGGCCGGACGATTCTTCCCGGGCACGCGATAGAGAGCGCGTGGTTCATTATGGAGGAAGGCCGTCTGAGCGGTGACAGGGAGCTTTCGCTGAAGGCGCTGCCGCTTCTGGAGTGGTCGCTGGAGCGCGGATGGGACGAGGAGCACGGCGGACTGCTGTACTACGTGGACCTCTTCGACCGCCCGCGCATCGAGTATCAGTGGGACATGAAGCTGTGGTGGCCGCACACGGAGGCGATTTACGCGACGCTGCTGGCGCATCATCTGACAGGAGACGCGAAGTGGGAGGCGTGGCACACGAAGCTCCACGATTACTCGTACAGCCATTTCCCCGATCCTGAGTTCGGAGAGTGGTTCGGCTATCTGCACCGCGACGGAACGGTTGCGAACAACTGCAAGGGCAACTGCTGGAAGGGGATGTATCATCTTTCGCGGATGCAGCTTCTCTGCTGGAAGCTGATTGAGGAGGCAGGCGTATGAGCACGGACGCGGGGATGATACTGCTCGCGTTTGCGTTTACGCTGTTCGCCGGCCTTGCGACGGGAATCGGCAGCGCGATCGCCTTCTTCGCGCGGCGGACGAACTACCGGATGCTGGCGGTTGCGCTCGCGTTTTCGGGCGGGGTGATGCTCTACGTCTCGTTCAGGGAGATTCTGGGCAAAGCTCAGGCGGCGCTGCAGGGGTCGCTGGGCGAGCGGGCGGGGTCGTGGGCGACGGCCGGCGCCTTTTTCGCGGGCATTGCGCTCATCGCGATCATTGACGCGCTGATCCCTTCGGTCGAGAACCCGCACGAGGCGCGGACGGTGCGGGAGCTGGAGGGCCTGAAGCCGGATCGCAAAGCCGACCCGGCCAAACTGCACCGCCTGGGCCTGTTCGCCGCGATGGCGATCGGCATCCACAACTTCCCGGAAGGGCTGGCGACGTTCGTGGCGACACTGCACGACCCGAATGTCGGGCTCGCAATCGCTGTTGCCATCGCGCTTCATAACATTCCGGAGGGCGTGAGCGTGAGCGTGCCGATCTACTACGCCACGGGAAGCCGCAGACGGGCGTTCGGGCTGTCGGTGCTGTCGGGGCTGGCCGAACCCGCGGGCGCCCTCATCGGCTTCGTGCTGCTCCGGCATTTCCTGAGCGAGGCCGTCATGGGCGTGCTGTTCGGCATCGTCGCGGGGATTATGGTGTTCATCTCCATTGACGAGCTTCTGCCGACCGCGCGCGAGTACGGCGAGGCCCACGAAGTGCTCTACGGGCTGGTCGCCGGCATGGCCGTGATGGCCATCAGCCTGCTGCTGGTTCTGTAGCCCCGGGCGGCCGCTAAGGCTCCATGCTCTCGAGGCCGGACTGCCAGAAGTAAACGTCGTCGAAGTACGCCAGGCCGTTGTCGCCAGCCGTGACCCTGCAGCGAACCGCCGCGAAAGCCGACCCCACCGGCGCCGTGCCGCTGAGGTTGACGCTCGTCCAGTCGGCGTCACCCGAGACAGGCTCGGACATCAGCGTGGCGATCTCGGCGCCCATCGAGTCCTGGAAGATAACCTCCACGACCGCTTCGGCTCCCAGATCCACCGCGCGCACCGCCGCCTGAAGATTGTGGACGAAGCCCGGCTTCACCGGGACCGGGTCCGACACCCACCAGCGCTCTTTCGCTCCCGCTTTGATGGTGAGGTTGCGCTGTCCGGCGTATGCGAAGCGCTGCCCGAGATTGATGTCCAGCCCGGGCATCACGTTGTAGGCGCCCCATCCGGCATCCTGCCACACAAGCCCGTCGCCCTCCTCCGACGGCTTCCAGCCCTTCGGCGACTTCGCATCGGAGTCAGGCCGGAACTCGAAGCTGGGATCCGATAGCAGATTGACCGCCACGGGTTCGATGCGGCTCTTCAGCGTGCGCGGCTTCTGGAAGCCCTCGGGATCGAACGCGCGCGCGGTTAGCAGCAGGCAGTCCACGAGCTTGGCGTACTGTCTGTCGTCCGACATCGTGACGGCCAGACCCTTGCCGCGCGGGGTGTCCACGCGGATGGTGAGCGTGTGCGTGCCCTTCGTAATGCGCGTCGCGCCGTAGTGGTACCAGGCGAACACCTGCCGGGTGTCTTCAACCGCGTTGTAGAGCGAAATGACGCTGGTGTCACGGGGCACGAACTGACCGGAGCCCTTCTGCCACGGGCCGCCGTCCACGCGCCAAGAGCAGGCCGAGCTGTACGCAAGGTAGTTCTCGCGCATCCAGAGCTGGTAGGTGGCCTCGGCGGGCGCCGTGAACTTGAACGTCGCGTACCAGCCCGTATCGGCGGGCGGCTCGACGGCCGTTTCGAGCCCCAGAAACGCCTGCCCGCTGAGGTTGGGAAGCCCACCCAGGCGGCTGTAGTTGAAGTTCGAAGCGATGCGGTCCTCGGCTTCGATCCAGACGTACGGCGACCGGGCGCTGAAGAACGCGTCCACCTTCTCAGTCGCGGTCGCGATGGCCTCGGCGTAGCGTCCGGCACTGGCCGATGTCCGGGCGGAAGCGACGATCTTCGGCAGATCGCCGCGTTCGTCTTCTTCAAGCGCCCGCGAGGCCGCGTCGGCGCGGGCAATCACCTCCCGCGCGGCTTCGGCCGGCACGGAATTCGCGGCGGGCAAACCGCGGATCACGACAGAGTCGCGCGCGGCGGTGGAGTCCACCAGCACGCCATTGCGCACCCACGGGTTCTGGTCGCGGCCCGGCCACTGGTCCACGCGGATGAGCTTGCGGTCAACGGGCTGCAGGTCAACAACCAGCTTGCCCGATCGCATCTCGCCCGCCGGCTCTCCGCCCGGGTAAGAAGCCGAAACGCGGCTCCCCGCCGGAATGCTGAACGAGACCGTGCGCTTCTGGCCTCCGGTCAGCCCGGCGACGGTCACGGGAACATCCCCGTCAAGGAAGGTCAGCCCGTGGAGATCGGGCCCGAGGTCGAGCACGCGCGCGCCCAGAAGCTCCTCGAAGACCCCTGTGTACGGGTCGGGGTTGGCTTCGCCGCCGGTCTCCAGGTTGTCCGGCCGGTACCCGTGCAGCCCGAACACCTGCTTCGAGTTGATCTGCA
This sequence comes from Armatimonadota bacterium, assembly GCA_019136435.1. Lineage (GTDB taxonomy): Bacteria > Armatimonadota > UBA5829 > DSUL01 > DSUL01 > JAGVUD01. The sequence continues at coordinate 8,777 of JAGVUD010000188.1, forward strand.
GATTCCCGTCCAGAAGGTTCCAGGGCTCGCCCGTGCGGGCACAGCGATCGAGCACGCGGCTGGTGGGGGTGGGCTTCAGCACCTGGAATTTCCGCCCGTCGGCGTCTTCTCTGAAGACGTCGGTGTAGTACCTGTCTATCTCGGGAATCTCGCCCAGGTCCTTGCGGAACCCGATCATCGTAATGCGCACGCCGTCCTTGACCGCCTTCACGAGCTCGTCGCGGTGCCGCTCGCTGGCGGGGCGGTTCTCCAGACTCACGATGAACATCGGCGTGTCCGGACGCAGCGAGAAGCTCGGGACGATCCAGATGTCGTTTTCGGAGCGTTCCACGGGCTCGCGCCACCACCATCCGCCGAAGCCGTAGTAGTCGCCGTTCGGCTCGGAGGAGAGCGACATGGAGTTCGGGTTGTACATTCCGGGGAAGCGGAAGTACATCGCCGGCTTGTAATCCGCCAGAGCGGGCGCGCTGCCCAGAATCCGGTCGTACGTCCCCAGCCACTCGAGCTGTCGCACGTCGGCGGTCAGGGCGTCCGTCCAGGGGTCGTTGGTGCCTTCGCTCGGCACCATGTTGTATTGGAACACACCCTTGGCCCCGCCGGAGATGAGCGCGTTGTAGTTGGCGTACATGGTGCCGAGGCGGCTCGTGTAGCCCGGCGCTTTGTTGCGCGACGGGCTGTTGTCCTGATGGTTGCCTTCGCCAGTCTCGGTCACGACGAGCCATGTGGTCTTAGTCGCCTGCTCGAGCTCGCCGTACAGGTGCGCCGCCATAAACATCATCATGGGCTCGCCCGTGCCGTACGACTCCATCCCCAGCCCGTCGTGCCCGCCGGGCGTGCCGAGGTCGTTGATGTGCCAGAAGTCCATGTCGGAGAAGCCCTTGTAGATGACGGGGACGTCGTAGAGCTTCTTGAACTCGTCGGCGATGTCGCAGGTGTAGTGCAGAAGCGAGCGGCCCAGGAACTCCATCGCGTCGTAGTTGTACTGCGACGTCGTCAGGTCGAGCGCGAGCGTGGACTGGTCCTGCGGGTCCATCAGGAACTGGTGCAGATGTCCGGACGGCGGTATGTCCTTGCGGTCCAGAGGGATAAGCCGCGCCGCCTGCTCGAAGCTGGCGACGGGCGAAACCGGGTCCCATGCCTCGTTCAGCTTCGCCAGCGTTCCGTAGCGCTTCACCAGCCACTCTTCGAACTGCTTGTAGTACGTTGGCGCGGACGGGTAGAAGTCGCGGTTCATGTTCATCTCGTTCCAGAGCGGGTCCACGAGGAAACGGAACCCCGGCCCGAGATTCACCTTGCTGTAGTGCTTGCGAACGACATCGAGGTACTGCGGGTACTTGTCGTCCCAGTAGTACATCGAGTACATCCCCGGCGCCTCGCGCTCGAGCGCGAAGACGACCTGGTAGCTGCCGTCTTTCGGCACCTGGACGTCCGCCTCGATCTTCTTGTTGTCCGAGACGCGCGCCCTGCCGGTCTGCACAACATCCCACGTGTCGCGCTCGAACACGGCGAAGTATCCCCCGAGCGTCTTGTCCTGCTCCATCGTTACCGTGCCGCTGCCGGTGACATCCTTGCGCGGGCCGGGCGCGGGGTAGTAGTAGCCCGGCCCCTTCGCCTCCAGCGCCTGGAACTCGAGTCCGTAGGTAAACCCCTGCTCGTCGAGATAGTCAATCGTCTGCTGGAAGAACTTGTAGTCGTCGTCAGAGTACGTCTTCCACACGTATGGCTGATTGACGCCGAGGTGCAGATAGAGGCTGCGGACGCCGTACTTCTTGAGAAGGTCGAGCTGCGCCTTGACGACGTTCCAGTCGCGCCCGTAGACGAACATGCCCCCGGCTGGCATCCATGGGCGTCCGTCCCAGATGAGCGCGTGGGCGCGGTTGATCCGCCACTCGTGCGGGACGCCGTACTTGTCCACCATCCTGCCGCGCGTGATGATCTTGCCGGGACGCGAGGGCACTTCGCCAGTGATCTTGACGGGGCGACTCCCCTGCGCGGCCTGCTGGTGCACTCCGGCGACGAGCTGGTAGTCTCCCGGAGCAATATCGGCGGGAACGGGCAGCCGGAGCGCCCTGATCCTCGTCACGCCCGGTTTCCACGCCGCCGCCGCTGGCTGCGGGTCGAAGTCGAGCGCCTCCCAGGTCACGCCGCCTTTGTTGAGGCACAGATACACCCGCGTTCCCTCCGGAAGCGCCGAGACGGCATCCACTGACAGGCTGACGCTGAGTTCGCTTCCCGGTTTGGCGGACGAGGCGCACGAGACGGAGATCGAGCGCACAAGGGGCGCGGTCTGTGGATAGGCCGCCTTCTGGTATTCGGCGGCCGCGGGCAGGCGCGCCAGAACTCCGAGCGCTGCGAAAGCGGCGAGCGGCGCAAGACTCAAGCATATCAGACGGGATGGGGCCATGGTCTTTCCTTCTGTAGATACGAACCCGGCGGCGGTCTAGGGCCGGGTGATCTCGATCCAGCGAATCCCGTAGGGCTCGAGCAGACCGCCGAGCGGTTCGGACTGAAGCTCAGACGCGTCGCCCGCCCTCAGGGTTTCCAGGTTGTTCACGTTGGCGTCCGGGTTGATCCGGACATAGCGGTAGGTGCTGCCGGGCGGCAGCGGAAACTGCACGCTGACTTCGGCCGGGCCTCCTCCGGAAACGCCGGGGAAGTTCCAGTATACAATGGTCGTGTTGCGGCCGTGCGTTGCGGCCAGCGCCTTGACCCGTGAGTTCTCTCCCTGCACGGCATGATGGGCGCCCCGAATCAGCCCGAGAAGCCTGAAGACGTAGTACGTGGGGCGCGTGCGGCCCTGATTGTCGTAGATTCCGCAGTACTGCGGGGCGATGTTCCAGTAGCGTGCGAAGCCGGCCGCGCCCTCCGGCGAGAGGAACCGGCTGAACTGGCCCGGGTCCACAAACACGTCGCGGACGTGGTAATACGAGGCGCGGCTCAGCCGCTCCTCGTGCATGGCGCGGGTGACATCGAGCACGAAGGCCGCCTGGAAACCCGGGCGCGGGTCTGGCCTCGACAACGACATGTTCCACTCGCTGATCACGGTCTCCGTATCCTCCAGAGCCGGATACTGCGCGAGCTGATCCCTGACCTCGGATACGGTGCGGCGGATCGCTTCGGGGCTGCTGTCATACACATGCCACGAGAAGAAGTCGAGCGGGGCCTCGCCATCGGCCGCGAACGCCATCAACTCGCTGCCGATGGGGTGCCGGTGATCCGAAAGAGCCGGGCCGCCCACTCTTGCCGCAGGGTCGGCGCGAAGGATAGCGCTCGCAGTGTGGCGATAGTACGCCAGATACTCCGCGGGGGCGAAGCGGTACGGGCACCCTCCTGCCTCGCCCAGGTCCGGCTCGTTGCCGACTTCCCAGTACTGCGCCCCGTACCCGCGAACGGTGTTGACGTGGCGCACGAGCTGAAAGACGAGTTCCTCCCACTCTTCGTAGCTGGTCGGGTGAACGGCGTCCTGGTCCACAACCGGGAACAGAATGCGCGGCTTGAAACAGAGGCTCAGTTCCGGCCGGGCTCCGGTGGCCGCAATGCAGGCGAGCGACTTGTCCAGGCTCTCCCAGTGATAGCGCCCGTGATCGGGATACAGGTTGAAGTAGTCCTGCACGAACAGGCGAATCGTCTGCGGCCGAAGCTGCGCGAGCTGCTCGGTGTGGGGCTCGATCATGGGCCTGTCCGACAGGCCGCCCTGCCCGAGCGAGTAACGCGCCAGGTCAATGTCGCCGACGGCGCCGCCGGTGTCCACTGTCAGCACGACGGCTTCGGATTCAGGCTTCGGGTCCAATCCTGGTGTCAGGTCCTTATCTGTCAATTGCTGTGCCCGCGGGCGCTCGCTGTCGCGCGCGCCCAGTTCTGTTCTGCCGCTTCCTCAAGTGCGTCGCTGAATCCTCTGCCGGCTACTTCTCGCGTGAGGCCTCGATCAGCACGTCCGCTACTTCCGGACGCGAAAACTCCTGCGGCGGGCGCTCACCGGCCTTGAGCATCTCGCGCACCTTGGTGCCCGAAAGCGACACCCTGTCCTCCGGCCCGTGCGGGCAGGTTTTCGCCGACGCCATCCCCTCGCACCTGCTGCACCAGAACGAATGCTCGAAGAACAGCGGCGTTAT
>JAGVUD010000186.1 GCA_019136435.1 Armatimonadota bacterium
GCCGCCAGTCATTCTCCCGATGCCGAATGAGCGGGCATTTTGAGCAGGACGCGGCGGCCTGCTATAATGCCCGCGCTATGGAAAAGCTTACCTTTGTTCTTCTTGCGGCCGCCGTCTGGCTGGCGTGTCCGCCGGTGTCTGCCGCGCCGACGCGGTCTGCCGCGCAGCCGCGGTCTGCCGCGCAGCCGCGGTCTGCCGCGCAGCCGCGGTCTGCCGCGCAGCCGCGCTCCTTCGCGCAGCCTCTGCTCGGCGTGGACACGGCCGGCAGCGACTGGATAGCCAGGTCCGGCGCCCCGCTGTGCGACGACGCCGGCATTCTGGCAAGCATCCGCGAGATCGGGGCGGACTTCGTTGTGTACCACGTGGACCCGGTCACCGGCCCGGGCGCGGACAATGCTTCGGCCATGGCCGACCGGCTCGTTGCGGTGGACCGCTGCATGCGCGCGCAGAATCTGCGCTACACGCTGAACGTGGAGCGCTCGACCTTCTACGGGGCAGTCGAGATTGACCCCGGCGTCAACGAGTGCGCGCACCCGGACGGGACACATCGGTGGGACCTGCGCATGGACTGGCTGAAGCCGCTTCTGCAACCCGGCGCAGCCGGGCGTCCGGCGCTGATCGGCATCACGTATGACGAAGCCGAGCATATGCAGCTCACGCGCAATCAGTTCGCGACCTACCCCGACGGGCAGCCGTTCGATGCGCCGTTTCTGGTGGAGACGCGGGGGCTGACGCCCGAGCAATCGTTCAACCGGCTGGCGGGGAAGTGCGCGTGGCTGCGCAAGACGCACTATCAGGACATGGTCTGCCCGGCAAGCGAGCAGGTTTGGCCGGACATGTTCCACGTCTTCGCGCGCGCGGGATGGACCATCACCCCGAAGCTGCTGAAGGAGAACCTGAGTTCGGTGGTGATGTGCACGGCGCTGGGGGCGGCGCTGCAGTATGAGAACCACGGAGCGAAGCTCTGGGCCTCGCCCGACCTCTGGATGAGAGGCTGGTATCCCGGGCACTCTCCGGAAGCGCTGCGCTCGGCGCTGATGATGGGCTACTGGCTGGGCGCGGAAGCGCTGTATGTGGAGAACCTGGACTGGCAGGAAAGCACAGGGCGGCATCCGCAGGCCGGCAAGGGCTCGCTGTTTGCCGCCGGGGACGGCGGGAGCCGGAGCATCACGCCCCACGGCGAGGTCGTACGCGACTTCTACAAGTCGTACGTCCCGAAACACCCGCGCGATTTCGACTGGCGCGACTACCGCCCGCGCGTGGCGATTGTCCGCCTCCCGGACGGCGCGTGGGGACAGAAAGGCACCACCTTCCGCGACGCGCTCCTCGGCAACCCCGAGCACCCCATGGACGATATCAGCGCCGAGTGGCTGGACGTGTGGCCGATTCTGACGCACGGCGCCGCGAAACCGGGCGCAATCTCGCTGAACAACGGGACGGCATACCCCAACGAGACCTATCCGTTCTTCGTTCCGATTGACAGCGTGGCCGTGTTCGACCACACCGTAACCGGCGAAGTGCTGGACGGCGTGGACTGTTTCGTCGTCTGCGGGCATGCTCTCTCACGGAGCACGTTCCGCGAGATCAGGCGGCGAGTGGCGCTCGGCGCGACCTGCATCATTTCGAAGCGCCTCTACGACCTTCGCGCGCGGGGGCCGCTTCCGGGCAACTGGGTCGTCGTGGACTCGTTCAAGGACGCGCGCGTCTCCGAGGCGCTCCGGCCGTTCCTGGGACCCAGGGACACGGCGCGGTTCCGGTTCAAAGACCGGGTGATCGAGTTTCGCCCGCGCGGCGGAGGAGACGGCGTGAGCGTGCGCGTGACCGAGAAGACGGCAAGCATAGAGCCCATCCGCCCGCGCGAGCAGAAGGCGCTGGCCGAGGGGCGGATTCCCCGCCCGAAGGTAGTGCTGAACCCGTCGAACCAGTACGCAAACCAGATCAAGGACAAGGATGGCAAGGAGCTGTACAACGAGGGTTTGAACCTCTGGCACTACGCCGTCGCGGCGAAGAAGTATCTGGACGCGGACGGGCGCGTCGAGACGTTCATTACGCGCAAGGCGCAGACCGAGCGGACGTCGCTGCGGCAGGAGTCGGCGATGGCAAACGAAGTGGGGGCCGATTGCCTGGTGGCGCTGCATTCGGATGCGACAGGCAGCGGACAGCCGGGCGGGGGAACGTGGACGTTCTACACCGATGTCACGCGGCTGCGGCCCGGCGAGGGCGAGCATTTCCCCCACGACATCGGCGAATCGCTGAGGCTTGCGCGCAAGGTGCAGAGCCACGCCCTGGCGGGCATCCGGCCGTTCCGCCCGGAGATCGAGGACAAGGGCGTGCGCACGCACTGGTCACGCCTTTGGATGCTCTACGCGCCGCAGTGCCCGTCGTGCCTCATCGAGCTGATGTTTCATACCAACCCCGTGGAGCGCGAACTGCTGAAGCGTCCGGACGTGCAGGACGCGGTGGGCAGGCAGCTCGCGGACGGCATTTTGAGCTTCCTGTTCTAGAGCAAAGGATACGAATGAAAAGACCGAGAGTGATGCTGAA
>JAGVUD010000257.1 GCA_019136435.1 Armatimonadota bacterium
GTCGGCCATTGACGATGTGCTCGCGCGCTGGGGCACCCCCGAGCGCCGCCCGCTGGTTGTCTTTACGGCCCTCTGGCGGCAGCCGAAGGCGGCCTTCGAACTTGATGGCGTGACGATGAACTGGAACGCGCACTGGGCGCGCATTCTGGCGGGGCCGAAGTATGCGGGAAAGGTCTTCCTGGTGCCCGAGTTCGACACAGCAAGCGACATGCCATGGGCTCTCGGCTCCTGGTACGAGGCGTCAACCGACGGGGGCAACACGTGGGTCTTCAACTACCCGTTGCCATTCGACCCGACGGGCAAGGCCCTGTATGTGCGCGACCAGTCGTGGCACTCGCTGATTACGGGCTGGGACGGCGCGCGTGTCGTAACCACCGCCGAGCCGCGCGGGATGCCGCGGTCCGATCCCGCCCTGAGGCTGAACCTGGTGCAGTACTGCTCGTGGATGAACACTTTCGGCGATGGCTATCACCCGACAGACGCAGGTCACGAGGCGCTCGGACAGGGCGCTTTCCAAGCCATACAGCGGGCAATCGCGGCGCGCAACGAGAATCTGTAGCGCGCCCCCATCGCTTTTGCGTGCCTCGGCCCGTCGTTCCAGAGAACTCCGAACCGAGGCACAGAAACCTTCGCTAACGGCCGGCCTCACCGCTCGCCTCCGGCGCCCTCGAGGGGCTATGCTACCGGTTCTTCTCTGTGCTCCGGACTGCCACCACGCCTGTTTCGCCGTTCCTGGTTGTTGCGTCCGGCGGCAAAAGGCGGGGCCGCCTCGCGGCGGCCCCGCCCCTCTCAGCTACAGTCTCAGTCTGTCAGACTCCCTATTCAGGGAGCAGCCAACTCAACGATGTCCGCGCTGTCGCGCGGAACGAGCAGTCGAACCGGGCAGATGCTGCCCGAGGTCCCGCCTGGCACCGCCAGCAGCTCACCCGTGACGCTCACGAACGAACCGGGCGTCGGGGCGATTCCCAGCGGCGGCAGCAGGACGCAGATGCCAGTATTGGCGGGGCCCGCGGACGAGAGCGTCCCGTCCTTCAGGTCACTCCCGTCATTGATCCAGAACAGCGACAGGGCCGCCTCGACCGATGTCACTTTCCCGAACGTGCGAACCAGCGACCCCACGTTGTTGAGCCCGTAAGACCACTTCCTCGGGCTGCTCATGACGTCGTCGCACAGACCGGGCTGTTCGCCGAAGCGCCCGCCGCCCGTTGACCGGTTCATCATGCCTGTCGGCACTATGAATTCGGTCAGGCCATCCACCGTGGCCTCGGCGGCCTGCAGGATCAGCTCTGTTTCCTGGTTCAGCACCGTCGTGCCGATCACTGCGACCTGGTCTCCCACCGAGACGTCAACCGGCGGGTCCATCATCGGGGCCACCCCGATTCCGGACGACCGGTCCTCCTCCTCGATGTAGAACATCCCGAAGTCGTCGCGGTCCATCAGGTCGCCGGTCACCACCTTGCCCGAGAGCGCAACAAGCGATCCGACGGGCAGTTGCTTGGCGAGGCCGATCCTGTCACCCAGGAGTTTCGGGCTGATGGAGATGGCGTCAATGTCATCCTCCAGAGGCCGTGTCAGCAGCGGGGCGCTGGTTCCGTTCAGCCACGAGTAGTAGATCATGTTCGGCATCAGTCCGCCGGACTCGTCCTCGTTCGGTGTCAGCGGGTCATCCTCGTCCACGCTGAACAGAAGCGCGAGCTGGTCTCCCGGCATCTGTGGATGCGCCATGAACGCGAACTCGAACGCGTCCACGTCCGTCCCGCGCGGCAGACCAAGGTGCGTCTGCGCGTCAACAACGAGCGAGACACCGCCGGGCACCACCTGGAAGATGTCGCCCGGGTCCATTCCCTGGTTCGCCTCTCGGTCGGCGGAGAACAGCCAGTACGGGCAGGCGTCCGGATGCGGAACCACGTCCAGGGCGTCCACGTCGTCGTCCTGCCTCTCCGCGAGGTCGGGGTTCGGCCTCATGTTCTGATGGACACGCAGCTCATCCGCGATCGGGAAGACCCTCCTGATCATCAGCGGCGGCGGCGAGCCGGACAGGTTCAGGCCGATCGCCTCGTCGCGCCCGCCGGTCGTTCCGTACACCTGCCCGGTGGGAGAAGACGCGGTGACCGGGACATCGCCGGCCGGCCATCCGGGAGCCTTGTCGTCATCGTACGAGATCTGCACGAAGAACGGCTCGTGGATGCAGTTCGTGAGGAATCGCGGAATCGGCGCCTGGAGAGGGTCACCCGGCGGGAGCATGTCCACCATGGAGACGTCCACCTCGTCAACGCCGTCAAGGTCGAAGTACTTGGTGTAACTCTCCATGGACCCTTCACCCACCGGGACCGCCGTGGCGGGCGGAACCGCCAGGTCGGGCGGGTTGGGGTTCGGGTCGAACCCGAAGATGTTCAGGTCGTCCTTGAACCCGTCGCCGCCCCCCTTCGGGATCTGCGGGCCCTTCCACCAGTAGACGTCACCGGGGTCGAACACCTCATTGCCGCTCGGGAACGGGTCGCTCAGCTCAGCGTCCGAGCCGATGTCCACCGAGAACTCGAGGTGCAGCGCCGCGGGCTGCCTGATGACGATGAGATAGTCCTCGACTTCGCCGTCGTCGGCCGGGCCGTCAAACGGCACGCTCATCGTGCTCGTGAACCGGAAACGCGCGTACGTCCTGCCCGGACGCACGCCGCGCCGCGGAACGAGAATCCGCTCGTTGTTCACGCCGGCCACAAGCGGGATCGCGCTGAAGACCTGTTCTCCCGCATCGGCCCAGCTTCCGTTCCCGTTGTAGTCTATCCACCCGTTAAGCCACCCGGCCGCCGAGGCCGTAACGTCAACCTTCGTGAACAGCCCCGGGATGAACGGCCCCATGAACACGACGCCGTCCTCGTCATCGGGAACGCCGCTGATGTCGTCACCCGACGCCATCAGATTCGGCTGGCCGTCCGGCTCGGCGTCAACTGAGGCGCCGAGGAAGAAGCCGGGAACGATTGCATGCTGAGCGCCGTTGCTGGCAATCAGCGTCGGATACGGCCTGTCGGGAGCGTCGCCGAAGTCCATCGCGGGTTCGGGGATATCGGGGACAAAGTAGTAATCCTCGGTCTCACCGATCTCGTATCCGGCCGCGGGGCCGCAGCCTCCCGCAGACACCGAACCGGACGAACTCCACGGCTGCTCGGACAGCGTGATGCGCATCCAGATCGGCAGCGGCTCCGCGGATCCCGGCGGATGCCAGGGCTGGAACTGCGGGGTCACGACGGTGTTCATCCCGGCTGGCAGGCCCGCGAGGACCTGGTTCTGGACCGCCCATTCTGGCGCGGCGAGGCCGGCGCAGGTCATCGTGTCGTTCCAGTCACCGTCCCTGTTCCAGTCGAACCACACGTTCACGTAGAGCTGGTTCCACGGAACGGCAACGTTGACCGTGTAGTTGAAGTTTACCGGCCGACAGTGCGGCAGCACGAGCGGCAAGGTCACCGAGTCGTCGAAGTTGTCGACATCGGGGCCATCGTTCGGCGGGTCAATGTTGTTGACGCCGTCCTGGTCAATCCCGATGTCGGCCTCGTTCTCCAGCGACACGCTCGGGCCGAGCCAGGCGACCGCCTGCGGCTGCAGGTGAATCGGCCCGTACGGCGGCGAACCGGTCTGGAAGACGGTCGGGAAGCTCGCCTGGATACCCATAGGCCCACCGGCCGGATAGGCCGTCATGGCGGCGCCGAAGTTGTTCGAGCTGTCTGGAGCGTCGCCGAGTTCGTGCTCAGGCTCCTCCTCCTCGATCGTCGTAAGCTCGAACGCGAGATCCCACGACTCGCCCTGCCACTCGATGGGCGCCCCCTCCAGGCACTTCGCGCCAACGCTCGGAGGCCACCCCGTGTCCACCTGGTAGATCCGGTAGGCGTCGTCCTGGAAGAAGTGCGGCCTGGTTTTCCAGCCCCACATGTATGAGGTCGGCTCGGTGTAGATGGCCGCGATGCTCAGCCAGTAGATGTTCCGCCCGTCCGGCCCGGGATCCTGATAAAACCACTGCTCGGGGTCCAGCTTCTGGTTGAACTGGAAGCAGGTCTCCCAGGGCTGCAGTCCGCGCGGGTCAATGTCGTAACCCGCGAAGTTCCAGTCGTAGGTCGTGCAGATGTTCTGCCAGATCATGGTCCCGGGATGGCTCGGCTGGCCTGCCCCGGGGTCGGCCGGAACGTCCGTCCAGATCCCGATGTGGAACGCGGCGGGAAGCGGCGGCGGGTCGGGCTGGTCCCATCCGATGAACGACCCCCACCAGTGAATGTCGGTGACCGGCCGTTTGTCCGTGCAGAGCCAGTCGTCCGCCACGGTGGGCGGCTGCTGCCTCATGGACCGTTCGTCCCACCCATTGAACAGGGGCGGATCGTGTGGCTGCAGCTCGACTGCGGGCTGGCTCCACTTCACCGGGTCCGGGCTCTTCGGCGGGATGTTCGGCGTCACCATCGTGTACTGCCAGTAGTTCCACATGCGCGGGATCTGCTGGCCCGGGGGCGGAATCGGGTTCGGGCCGCCCACCCAGATGGCATTCTCATCAACGATGAGCTGCTGGGACTGAACGATGTTGAACGCCGGGTTGCTGGCAAAGCCGCTCGCGATGGGGTTGGCGGCCGCCAGACCCGCCAGCGCCGTGTTGATGACCACCGGCGTGGGAATGTTCCACTGAATCGGTCCGGCCGGCCCCACATTCCACGACCAGGACCTGATCGCCCCGTTGATGTCCTGAATCCCCATGGATACGACATTGATCTGGCTTCCGCTGATCGGATCGAACTGCGGGGCCTGAACCGTGGTCGTAATCGTGGCATTGGAGAGGTCGGGGTCGAGGCCATACTCGTACACCCACGCGCTCGAATACGATGGTCTGGGTGACGGAAGCTCGCCCCACGCCATCACCAGGCCGGGCCCTTCGGGGTAGGCGCCACCGCCGCCTCCGCCGCCCCAAACGTACAGATCACCGTACGGCGGCGTAGCCGGGACGAAGGTGTTGTCCGGGTACCGGACGCCTTCCATGAGGTAGTTGTCCCACTGGGCCATGTAGTCCGACCACTCGGGCGGCTGCATGGGCTTGATCTGGCCGCCTGACAGAGCGTTCAGCCAGTCGGTCTCGTCAATCAGGGCGAAGTAAGGACTCGCACTGCTGGGGGATGAGACCCCGGCGAGCAGCACCGTCAGCACGATTGCCGCGGCTAGAGTAACTCTGGCCATTGCGATTCCTCCTTTCGGAAGGAATGGATCGCAAAAGCGCGAGCGTTTTGTGCCCCGGTTGTGCCTGAGCAACGAGCAGGGCCGGAGGCTCCGGCGCTGACCCGTGACACCCTCGCGCCTTCGCTCACCAACAGACACGAATATGGTTTGACACGCTTCTGCTCGCGGCGCGGCCGATACCTTGATGGCCGCTCGGGGCGGGTTGAGGAGCATGATAATGGGCGCGGGGTCGCTTCCCTCCAGATCCCACGCCTGCCATCACATCTCTGCCTGTACTCTACCGCCCGGCCCAAGCGGTGTCAATACGCAAAGTTACGTAAACACGCTCGCTTTTTCCGTGCTGCCCGGCGGCCTCTGTCCTGGCATTATCTTTTTCGATATCAGCGGCGGGGGGAGAGGATTCGCGCGTCCGGTGGCGAAGACCCCGTGGGGCAGTGTGTCTCAGGACCGGCTATGCGAGCGCGCGTTTCGTCCTGCACGAGGCCCCGGAACGTTTTCTGACGCATGATCCACGGCATTCGGGTTTTCACATACGCTCTGCTCAGCCTGGCGGTTACCGCCCTGGCGACGCCCGCGTACGCCACTCCCGCCTGCCAGGCGTGCCATTCGGCGCCCACAATGGGCAAGGCGCGGATAACCACGCAGAGCCTCTCCGCATCCGTGCACCCCGCGTTTATGTGCCGCGACTGCCACACCACGCTTCCCGAGCAGGCTGTGCCGCACGATCATCCCGCCCCCAGGGTGAACTGCGCGCGGTGCCACGGCCCGCAGCCGCTCAGGGGCGCGCGCCCGGCAAAACCTGTGAGGCACGGCGGCCCGGACGCTCCGGCGGATCTGTTGCCCGGCTGCGCCGAGTGCCACGGAAGCCACGATGTCCGCCGTCCCGATGCCCCCGGATCGCTGGTGAACCGCGCGAACGTCGTGCAGACGTGCGCGGCCTGCCATGGCCCGAAAGGAGCCGCCGCGAAGGCGCTCGGCGACAGGCAGGTGGTGGAATACCGGAAGAGCGTGCACGGGCAGGTAGACCCCAACCGTCCCGGGCTGGTGGCCGCCGTCTGCACGGACTGCCACGGCGATCACTCCATTCTGCCGTCCAGCGACCCGGCCTCGCGGGTTCACAAGACGAACGTCCCGGCCGTCTGCGGCGCCTGTCACGCGAAGGAGTATCAGGAATACCAGAAGAGCACGCACGGCAAGGCGCTGGCCGATGGCAAGACCGATGCTCCGTCCTGCACGGACTGCCACGGCGAGCACAACATCCAGACATCGTCAGCCCCCGGTTCCAGAACCTCGAGCGCCAGCATCACCGAGACGTGCGCCGGGTGCCATGCTGACAAGACGCTCATCGACCGCTACAACCTTGCCGGAGGCCGCATCTCATCCTACAGAGACAGCTATCACGGGGTCGCGAACCGGTTCGGCGAGGTGAGAGCCGCCAGTTGCGCGAGCTGCCACAACGCGCATCTCGTGCTGCCGTCGTCCGACCCCGGTTCGTCCGTGCATCCCGCCAACCTGCCCGACACCTGCGGCAGCCCGGAGTGCCACCCGGGCGCGGGGGCGAACTTCGCGCGCGGCTCCATTCACCTGATGCCCTCGCCCACCCGCGACGCCGTTCAGTACTGGGTCGCGAAGATCTACTCCCTGTTCATCTGGGCGCTCATTCTGGGCTTCGTCGCGCTCATTATCTGCGACCTCGTTCAGTATGCGCGGCGGGGCTGGAAGGTTCACGGAGACGGCCACGCCAACTCGCTCGACTCGGCGAAGATCAGGCGGTTCTCCACCAGTCAGCTCCGCCAGCACGGCGTGCTGATCTTCTCGTTTACGATGCTGATTCTCACCGGGTTTCCGGTCCGCTACCCCGATGCGCCGGGGTCGGACTGGCTGGTGCGCGCGTTCGGGGGCGTTACGCTGCGCGGCAATATCCATCGCGCCATGGCCATTCTGCTGATACTGGTCTGCGTCTGGCATGTCGCGTGGACGGTGTTCACACGGCGCGGGCGCGAGGACTTCCTGCACATGCTTCCGAAGCCGCGCGACATCCCGCGGGCGTTCGGGATGCTGAAGTACTACTTCGGGCTGGCGATGGAGATGCCAGGGTTCGGCCGCTTCAACCTCATCGAGAAGTTCGAGTACCTCTCGATGGGCTGGGGGTCGGCGGTGATGATCATTACGGGGTTCGCGCTCTGGTTCCCTGAGCTGGCGCTGCGCTTCATCCCGAAGTGGTGCCTGGATGTCTGCGAGATCGTGCACGGGTACGAAGCCGTGCTGGCGTTTCTGGCAATCACCATCTGGCACTTCTACCATGTGCATCTCAAGCCGGGGAGCTTCCCCATGAGCCGCGTGTTCCTGGATGGATCGGTGACGCTCGGGGAGATGCGCCACGAGCACCGTCTCGAGTACGAGCGGTTGGCCGGCGAGCTCTCGTCAAGGATTGCGGCGCGTGAAAAGACTGCCGCTGCTCACGAAGAACCCACCGCAAAGGCCGAGAGCCCTGAACCGGTTAAGGAGTCCCCCGCGCCAGCTGATGTTTCCGAACCAGACCGGGAGTCCCCCGCGCCGCCCAAACCGCGGAAGAAACCTCGCAAAGGCGGTAAGTCGAAGTGAAGCCCGGCTGCCTGAACCCGCTGAGCTACAGAGGCGCGCGCATTCCGCTGCCGTGGAAGGGCCGGAGCCTGCCGCTCGGCTGCGCACTGCTTTTTGCGGCCCTCGCCGCGCTCGCCGCGCTGTCGGTGGCGCCGGCGGTTCAGATGCGCACGTGCGCGGCCTGCCACGAAAAGGACGCGTCCTACGCCATGTGGAAGGTGTCCGGGCACAAGGACGTCCCGTGCGGCGACTGCCACGTGGCCCCCGCCAGACAGCGCTTCTTCCGGACGAGGCTCGGCTCGGCGCGAATTATTGCCCGGCACGCCGCCCGCGCGAAGAACGACGCCATTCAGGCCAGCGTGCCCGACGCCAACTGCCGCGCTTGCCACAAGACAACACGCGAATGGGTTGTCTATCACGGGCTCAAGATCAGCCATCAGAAGCACTGGGACCGCAACATCCCCTGCACGTACTGCCACAAGGGGGTGGTGCACGGCCCGGACTCGGCGACCATCAATGTCCCAACGATGGCGATGTGCACCACCTGTCACGATGGCAAGCAGGCGCCGAACAACTGCTCGCTTTGCCACGAGGTGCTGAAAGGGCGAAAGCCGGCGGCTTTCAGCAGAGAGTGGAAGGAAGGCCACAAGGCGGAGGTCGGCGGTAAGCCCGAAGAGTGCCTGCGCTGCCATCAGGCCAGCTATTGCGAGAACTGCCACAAGACGGTCAATCCGCACGAGCCGTCCTTCATAGACGTGCATGCCGCCGAGCAGAAACGCAACCCGAAAGGCTGCGAACTCTGCCATCCCGGCGGCCTTAAGAACAACACCTGCGCGAGATGCCACAGCAAAGAGAAAGTGCATCCGCCGGACTACCGGGAGAACCACGGGGCGGACGTCGCGAGCAAGGGAGAAGCCTCCTGCCGCGCCTGCCACAAGCAGCAGTTCTGCACCGACTGCCACAAGACCTATCAGCCGCACCCGCCGGGGTGGGTCAAGACGCATGCCAAAACCGCCGGCAAAGACATCGCCCGGTGCCAGACCTGCCACACGCTCAAGTTCTGCGAGTCCTGCCACAACAACCAGCAGCCGGAGTCGCACAAAGCATTCGACTGGCAGCGGGCGCACGGCAAGGCGGTCTCGTCGCAGTGCCAGACCTGCCACAAGCAGCAGTTCTGCAACACCTGCCATCAGAAAGCCGCGCCGCAGTCGCACAAGACCGACTGGACCCGGCGGCACGGGCCGGCGTCGCAGACCGGGCAGGAGCTCTGCCTGACCTGCCACACGGCCAAACAGTGTTCGGACTGCCACGGCATGCAGATGCCGCATCCGTCCAACTGGCGCAAGGCCCACATTGCTCCGGGACGCACGCCGCGGCTCTGCACGAAGTGCCATTCGCAGAAGTACTGCGATGACTGCCACAAGGGCTCGCGTCCGGCCACTCACAACGCGCCCGGATGGGCCGCCCAGGGGCATGGCAAAGACGCGCGGAAGAGCAAGGCATCCTGCCTCAGATGTCACGAGGAGCGCGCCTGCCAGGCCTGCCATTCGAGCGCAAGGCCAGCGTCGCACAAGGCGAAGGACTTCCTGACAACGCACGGCCGCGCCTCCAGGCAGGGCTGCGCGACCTGCCACACCTCCAGCAAGTTCTGCGACGACTGCCACAAGACGAAGAAGCCGCCGTCGCACAACGCAACCTGGCTGGCGACACACGGCAAGTCGGCGGCGTCGGGCAAGTCGAACTGCGCCTACTGCCACGCCCGGCCCGACTGCGCGAAGTGCCACTCGTCTGGCGGCATCAAACCCTCCAGCCACAACGACGCCTACCTGATGGGGCATGCGAAAGAGGCCAGGGGCAACCTGCGATCATGCGCGCTCTGCCACACCGCCGACATGTGCAACGGGTGTCACAAGCCGATGGGCAAACAGGAGATCAAGTTCTAGGCTTTCGCCCTCTTCAGGGTTCGGGTGCTATCTCGATCCGGTCGGACTTCTCCACCACCGGGAAGAACGCCGCCCGCTCCTTGCCGCCGCTGTTCGGGGTGTGAAGCGTCAGCATCAGCCTGCCGTCGAAGGTCTCGAACAGCATTCCGTGCCCCCCGTCTTTGCTGTACACCAGCTTCGGGTCCTGCTTCCACGGGCCGGTGATCTTGCCGGACTCCGAGATGGCGAGCGCCTGAACGTAGTTCTTACTGTCGAAGCTCGACCAGAGCATCAGCAGCTTGCCCGTCTTCGTCCTGTGCAGGCAGGGGCCGTCGGTGATGTAGTTCCTGCCCTCTTCTTCCTTCTTCCACGGGACCTTCGCGATCCACGGCGCCTCGGAGGCGCGGAAGAGCAGGACGGGGTCTCCCGCCGGATACTTGAGGTCTTTGGTGAGCGGCATGGCGCAGATCTGGCCGTCGCCGACCTGCTCCCATTCGCGGCAGAACACGATCCAGGGCGTCTCTTCGTCGTCAACGAACAGCGTCCCGTCCAGGCACTGCCACCCGAACGGGGTGATCGGCCGGTCGGTGAGAGGCTTGAACGGCCCGCGCGGGCTGTCCGATACCAGAATCTGCGTGGCGCGCAGCACCTGTTCCGCCCCGAAGGTCGCGAAGAGATAGGTGCGCCCCCGGTAGGAGTGCGCCTCCGCCGCCCAGAACGTCCTGTCGCCCCAGAACCCCTCGTAGGGCACGAAGACGTCTATCGGCCCCTCCCATTCCTTCAGGTCCGAGCTGACGTAGGTCGCGAAGCCGCCCTTTGGGCGGACCATGGCGGTCGTCCCGTACATGTAATACTTCTTCTCCTTGCGAACGGGAAGAATGAACGGGTCGCGGATGTGAATGTCCTGGGTCTTCATCATGGGCTTCGGTGTCTTGTCTGCGGATGTGGCGGCGGTCGAAAGAATGGCGGCGCCAGCCAGCGCCGCCGTTGCTGCAATCAGAGTTCTCATATTGCTCAGTTCGGGTACTCCGGACGGATGAAATAGTCCCCCATGAGCCAGCGGCCGTTGGGGTCATCCTTCGGGTGGAACATCTCCTCCTTGTTGACCATCTTGGAATGCCCGTCCGCCCACACGACATTCCAGCCCATCATAGGATACTTCATGACGTGCCACTGTGCGTTCCAGGTGTCAGGGCCGGGCGGGTTGCTTTCCGAATACTGAAGCGGGTCCATCACCACGATCGCCCGCGAGGGGTTCGGAATCTGGGAAAGCTTCATGGGGCTGATATTCTGTGGCGGGATGCTGCCGCCGCCGTACAGGGAGTCCCAGCTCTTGATGATCAGCGCGGTCCGGTAGGTGTAGCTCGATCCGCGCCCGTACGGCGAGCTGGCTTTTGTGACCCTGTACAGGTTCTTCGTCACGACCGGCCATCCCGTGCCGCCCTGGTCAGACCTGCGCCACCTGAGGCCCTTGTCCGACGGGCACCGCCACACTCCATTGCCCTTCGTGTACGAGTCCAGCACGTCCCAGAGATACGGGAAGCGCGCCAGCGTTGCTTTGGGGCAATCGTGGCGGTCTTCAGCGTCGCAGGCGAAGGGAACCGTGTTGTTCCAGTCGTCCGCATACTGAATCAGCGCCAGCCCGATCTGGTGCAGGTTGTTGACGCAGGATGCCGTCCGCGCCCGTTCCCGAGCCTGTGCGAACACGGGGAAGAGGATTGCGGCGAGAATGGCAATAATGGCAATGACAACAAGAAGCTCGATGAGCGTGAACCCACCGCGCCCCGCGCGAAACTTCATATCAGCCTCCTTCGGGAGCCTCCTCGCGTATTATAACAAATCGGGGCCGCGCGCGGTCTAATTCGAAAACCACACAACGGTAAACCAATGAAGAAAGCACATATCATCTCTCTGCTCACACTCGTCTTCGCCGTGTCCGCGACGGGCGGCTACATCGGCGCGCGCGTCGCCGGACGCGCGGCGCCCGAAGCCAGGGCCCGGTGGACGGTCTCCGGCAGTTCTCTTTCGGGCCTGTCGCTGGCGGTGGCCCAGGACGCCGAGACCACCGGCGCGGCAGGGCCGGTGATTGCCGCAATCGGCAGCGCCGGGCCGGCGGTCGTGAATATTGACACTACAGCAACGCGCTATGTCTATTCGTTCGGCGATCCGTTCGGGTTCTTCGGCGAGCGTCAGGCGCAGGAAGTGCCGGCGGGGCAGGGATCGGGGGTCATCATTGACGGCAAGCGGGGTCTCGTGCTCACCAATCATCACGTCATTGACCAGGCCGTTAAGATCAACGTCTCGCTGCCGAACAGGCAGACGTTCGAGGCGAAGGTTCTCGGCAGCGACCCTTCCAGCGATCTCGCCGTGCTGAAGATCGAGGGCCAGAATCTGCCGGAGGCGAAGATCGCGGCCGGCGATACACCGCCCATCGGCTCGTGGGTGGTGGCCATCGGCAACCCGTTCGGGTTCAAGAACTCGGTGACGGTGGGCGTGGTCAGCGCCACGGGCCGAGTGCTGCGATCTCCGTCCGGCGCCGCGCTGCAGAACATGATCCAGACCGACGCCGCCATCAATCCCGGGAACTCCGGCGGCCCGTTGTGCAGCCTGGCCGGCGAGGTGATCGGGCTGAACACTGCCATCATCTCGGAGGCGCAGGGAATCGGCTTCGCGACGCCCGCTTCCACAATTCGCTGGGTCGTGAAAGAGATCGAGACCTACGGCAAGGTGCGGCGTCCGTGGCCGGGCTTCTACGTTCAGGATGTCACGCGGCGCGATGCCGCGCGTCTGAGGCTTCAGTCGGCATCGGGAGCGCGCATCGTGCGGGTCGAGACGGGAAGCCCCGCCGCGCAGGCTGGCATCGAGCCGGAGGACGTGATTCTCCAGATTGACGGCAGGGATGTCGAGGATGCCAACGATGTCGTCGCGGCTTTCGTGCAGGCGCGGGTGGGAGGAACGATGAAGGTCGCGCTCTGGCGCGACGGCAAGCGGGTGACCGTGAGCCTGCCTCTCCGCGAAGCGCGGGAACGCTAGAACGGCCGGGGCCGCCCCGCACCGTCATTGCGAGGGCCGTATC
>JAGVUD010000309.1 GCA_019136435.1 Armatimonadota bacterium
CCGCGGAGTTCCAGAAGCGCGGGCTGGAAGTGGAGACCGTGCCCGTGTGCAGGCTCGAGAGCGAGTTCGCGGAGGCGGTTGCCGCGTTCGAGAAGGCCGGGGTGGATGCGATTGTCACCCTGCACCTGGCGTACTCGCCGTCTCTGGAGTCGGCGAAGGCGCTGGCCGCAACCGCTCTGCCCATCGTCGTCCTCGACACCACTCCCACCTTCGAGTTCGGCCCGGAACAGGACCCGGCCGAGGTGATGTTCAACCACGGAATCCACGGCGTGCAGGACATGTGCAATCTGCTTCTGCGCGGGGGTAAGGCGTTTCAGATAGAGACCGGTCACTTCGAGCGCTCCGACGTGCTGGATCGCGCCGCGGGGTGCGTCCGGGCGGCGCGGGCGGCGCGGGGCATGCAGCGGGCGAGGATCGGTCGGATAGGGCGCGCCTTTGCCGGAATGGGCGACTTCGCCGTCCCGGACGACCTGCTGCGCGCGACTATCGGAACCTCTGTGGTGCAGTGGGACCCGTCGGCCGCGGGACAGTTCGTGCCCGCGCCGGACAGCCCCGAAGTGGCCGCCGAGATGGCCGCCGATGCCGATACATTTCATCTGGATGGACTTGACGCCGGTCTTCACCGCGCCGCCGCGCAGACGTGCGTGGCTGTCCGGCGCTGGATGGAGCGGGAGAATCTCGACGGGTTCACCATGAACTTCCTCGATCTCGACCGCGCTTTCGGGCTCCCGGCGGTTCCGTTCCTCGAAGGCTGCAAGGCGATGGCGCGCGGCAAGGGCTACGCGGGAGAGGGCGACGTTCTGACGGCGGCGCTGATCGCGGGGCTGGCCGCGGCGTATCCGGCTACCACGTTCACCGAGATGTTCTGTCCGGACTGGGCGGGCGAGCGTGTCTTTCTGAGCCACATGGGAGAGTTGAACATCGCGCTCACCGCGGACCGGCCCCGCCTGATGCAGCGGCCGTTTCCGTTCACCGACATGGGGCAGGCGGCGGTGGCGGTGGGCAGGCTGCGCGGGGGCGACGCCGTGCTCGTGAATGCCGCTCCCGGCCCGGACAAAGCGTTCTCGCTCATCGCGGTTCCGGTGGAGATGCTCGACGTGACGGGGGAAGACCGATTCGGCGAAAAGGTGCGCGGATGGTTCCGCCCCCGTGTGCCGCTCCGGGAGTTCCTGAAGTCCTACAGCCTCGCGGGCGGCACTCACCACTGCGCGCTCGTCTACGGCGCCAGCGCGGACGAGATACTGGGGACGGGCGCGCTTCTGGGGTGGGGCTGCCGAAAGATCGGCTGACAGGAATGCGCGTCGTAAGGACGATCCGTGGCCGGAGTGGCCGGCCAGGCCCGGAGACAGCAAGTGCAGTTTCGCAGCAATGACCCCGTCATCAACCTGACCGGCGAATGGTCGTTCGCGTACAGCGAAGGGCCGGAGTTGCGCCGCTTCACGTCCGTTTCAGACCTCGATGCGGCAGGCTGCGCGCTGCTGCCCTGCACTGTGCCGGGCAACTTCGAGCTCGACCTGCACCGCAACGGCATCATCCCCGAGCCGTTCTTCGGAATGAACATCGCGTCTCTCACCCGCTGCGAGCGCTCGCACGTCTGGTATGCTCGCCCGTTCACCGCCAGAGAGATGCCCGGCCTGGACGCCGAGCTTGTATTCGAAGGCCTGGACTGCTTCGCCGATGTTTTCCTGAACGGGGAGCTAGCCGGCCGCGCGGACAACATGCTCATCGAGCACGTCTTTGCGGTCAACGGTCTACTGAAAGGCGAAAACGAGCTTCTCGTCCACATCCGGCCGGCCGTCGAGGAGGCGAAGAAGTTCAGCTATCCCCCGTCCGTGGGTGCTCTCGGCGGCTTCCTCGAGTCGCTCTACGTGCGAAAAGCGCCCCATATGTACGGCTGGGACATCATGCCGCGCGCGGTCTCGGCCGGAATCTGGCGGCCGGTCACCCTGCGCTTCCGCCCGAAGGAGCGGCTGGAGACGGCCTTCCTGCGCACACTCAGTATATCCGGCGGCGAGACGGCGCATCTCGCGCTGCACTACACGGCCGCGCTGTCCGGCGAAGCGGACGTTCGGGTCGAGATTGCGGGCCGGTGCGGCGATTCGGAGTTCCACGCTTCGCAACAGGCCGGAGCCATCGGCGGTGTTCTGGGTGTCAGCGTCTCCGGCCCGAGGCTTTGGTGGCCGCGCGGGCGCGGAGAGCAGAACCTTTACGATGTGACCGTGCGCCTCACCCGCGGCGGACAAGAGCTGGACCGGCTCACCTTCACCCACGGAATCCGCACAATCGCGCTCGACCGCACCAGCGTTACGGACGCCTCGGGCAGCGGCGAGTTCTGCTTCCGGGTCAACGGCGAGCGGTTCTTTGCGTTGGGCACGAACTGGGTTGCCCTGGATGCCTACCACTCGCGTGACGCCGAACGCCTCCCGCGGGTTCTCGATCTGGCCCATGATATCGGCTGCAACACGATCCGCTGCTGGGGCGGCAACGTGTACGAAAACGACCTCTTCTACGACTTCTGCGACCGTCGCGGCATCCTCGTGTGCAATCGCCGCTGAAGCAAGGGCGGTCGTCCGGCGGCTGCGCCAGCACGCCTGCCTTGCGCTCTGGTCGGGAGACAACGAGGTTGACTCCGGGCTGGCGGCGGCGGGGCGCAACCCCAACGATAACGTCCTCACCCGCCGCGTCATTCCGGATGTGCTGAAAGAAGAAGACCAGGCCACGCCCTACATTCCCAGTTCGCCGTACATAGACGA
>JAGVUD010000394.1 GCA_019136435.1 Armatimonadota bacterium
CCGTATCTCGTCACCCCCCCCCAACTCCGAAGGTTGAGGCGGTTGCCAGCCTTTCCCGCGGACAGGGCCGTCAGCGCACCCGGTCTTTCGTATCCTTTTCACTGGAAACGCGTGATCGCGGCCCGCCTCTGCGGCGGTCTCGGCGAGACCGCCCTACCGGCTGCAAGACCCCTGTCGGTTGAGAGACAGAAGCAGAAAGGAAGGATGCGTGACCGGAACCGGAAACCCGAGACTATAAACCTCAACGGTCAGTGAAACGGGGATGCGCCCCCGGGCTGCATGACTGATGCTGTTGGCGATCCAAATCACTTATCTGGAACAGGTTGAACGAATTTTCGGGACATTGCGCCCGAGATTTGGTTAACTTCGGGCATGAAAAAGACAACACCTGTGCCCGCGATGCCGGAACGGGAAATCCTCGAAGGGGTGGCTGTTCGGCTGGTCACCGATGGCGAACGCAAGCGCTATGACGGGCTTCTCGACGAGCAGCACTATCTGAAGAGCGGCCAGCTTGTCGGCGAGCAGCTGCGCTACGTGGCGGAGTGCTGCGGCCGGTGGCTGGCTCTGCTGAGCTGGAGCGCCGGCAGCTTCCATCTGGCGGACAGGGACGAGTGGATCGGCTGGAGCGGCGAGCAGCGGCGCCGCCGGCTGCCGCTGGTCGTCAACAACAGCCGGTTCCTGATCCTGGAAGGGGAGGGCTGCCCGAACCTGGCCAGCCGGGTCATGGGGCTGTGCCTGCGGCGGCTGTGCGCGGACTGGGAGGCGGCGTACGCGCACGGCGTGCTCGCGGCCGAGAGCTTCGTGGACCCGCAGCTGTTCCGGGGCACCGCCTACCAGGCCAGCGGCTGGCTGCGGCTGGGCGAGACGCGCGGTTACAGCCGCGTGCGCGGCGAATACTACACCGCGCACGACCGGCCGAAGCACCTCTACGTGAGGGAGCTGCGCGACGGCGCCCGCGCCATGCTGAGCGCCGAGCGCCTGCCCGAAGAGTTCCTGCGCGCGGAGCTGCGGCAGAAGGCCCGCTGCCGGACGTGCGCGCCGGAGCTGCGGACGGTCCGCGGGCACTTCGAGCGCCTGGCGGACTACCGCACGGGCGCGAACTGGAGATACAGCCACTCCGGCCTGCTGACGCTCGTGTTCTGCGCCGCGGTCTCCGGCGTCAGCCGCGGCCAGCGCGACCTGGCCGAGTACGCCGAGGGCCTCGGCCAGGGCCAGCTCCGGGCGCTCGGGTTCCGCCCCGACAGGGGGACGCGGGTGATCCCGCACCCGAAGGAGACCTCGTTCTTCAGGCTGCTGAGCAGGACCGACCCGGCGGAGCTTCAGCAGGCCCTGCTCAAGTGCCTGGACTCCCTTCTCGGGGCCGAGGAGCGCCCGGAGGCGGTCATCATCGACGGGAAGGCCCTGAGAGGCTCGCGGGGCGTCCAGCTCGTCAGCGCGTTCAGCGCGGACACGGGCCGCTGGCTGGGCTCGGAGACGGTCGAGGACAAGTCGAACGAGATCCCCGCCGCCCGCCGGCTGCTCGAGCGCGCCGGCACGGAGGGCGCCCTGGTCCTGACCGACGCGCTGCACACCCAAAGCCTGACGGCACGCGAGATCGTCCAGGACTGCGGCGCCGATTACCTGATGACCGTCAAGGCCAACCAGAAGGGGTTGCGCAAAACCCTCGGCCAGATATACGGCGCCCACAAGACGGGCGCCTTCCCCCCCTCGGACGGACTTGCTGCAGCGCGTTGAACTCAACTGCGGCAGGGTCGAGGCCCGGGCCATAGAGGCCTTCGGCGTCTGCTCCGAGCAGGTCTGCTTCCCTTACGCGGCCAGGGCCGCGATGCTCATGCAGCGGGCCGACCCCTGCGCGGATCCGAAGGACGACGGCGTCGTGTTCCTGCTCACGAGCCGGGCGGGAATGGGCGCCGAAGAGCTGCTGAGGCGGAAACGGGACTACTGGGATATCGAGAACGGAGCCCACCAGCGCCTCGACGGCTCGCGGCTCCAGGAGGACAAGAGCCGCGTCCGGAACAGGAATGCGGCCGCCAACCTCGGGCTTTTCCGCCGTGCGGCACTTTCTCTGGGCCGCGCGTGGATCGCGCGCCAGGGCAACAAGCGCAAAGCGACGCTCAACGGCTTCCTCGACGCGATGGCCCGCCACGGCTCGGAAGCGGCCTTCCGCCTGGCGCTCTCGAAGAATCCGTCCTGGCTGCCCTGACGCAAGTCCGATACAGCCCTCGCCGCCTTTCCGCCGCGCGCCAAGGCTCGGCCCCACCGTGCCCTCGGGCGGCCGTTTGCCGAAACGGACACTCCCGCCTGCCGCGCTTCCAAGGCGGTTTCGCCCTGAAAGCGCGTATACCGGAATCCCGCCCGTTGCGCAATATCCCGCCCGAGTCAAACCATGCGCCATATGAATCAGTCATGCCCGGGCTGGCAACCGCGTAATTCAAGGTTGACGAAGCGCCTTTGAAACGGGATGATGAAAAAACACTATCTTAGTATTGCCGGGTGAAAGCGGCAGGGGGTGAATCAAAGAGGAGGAGCGTTGTATGA
>JAGVUD010000022.1 GCA_019136435.1 Armatimonadota bacterium
GGGTTCGTCTGGTTGTTGTTGGCCGGATTGTTGTCGGCGTCTATGCCCATATACCGGTGGCTCGTTGGCGCCTGCACGGAGTGGTCGCGAATGCGGCGCGCTACTCCGGGCAGAGCAACCGCGTTCTTGTTGACCGTGATCCTGGCCTTGTAGGTGCCGGTCGGGGCCGACGCCCCGGCATCAGTCGTGCCGTCCCACGCAACGGTATGAGGGCCGTCGGTGAGGTCGGCCGCCGCCAGCGTGATGGTCCTCACCACCGCGCTTGTCGCGACGTTCACAATCTGAATCGTCCCGGAGTTGGCCGTGACGTTCAGCCTGTACGAAATCGTTGCGGTCGGGTCGGAACCCACCGCGCTCCATCTTACAATGCCCACAGCGGCGTCGGCATCCTGGGGAAGCAACAGCGCTCCCGCGAGGATTGCCACAGCCGCCAGAGCAAAGAAGACGGCCTTCTTTGTTCCTGTCATGTTTGTCATTCCCTCGTGTCCTGACTTTGTGGACCAGTCCCATCTTCGCCGCGGCGCTTTCGGTCCGGCAAGCGCCTCCCGCGGTATCACCGCCGGTCAGGATCCATGCCTCACCCGCGTCGCGTGACGAAGAAAGATATCAGGGCCGGGCGCACCCACGCGCGCCCGACCCCACATTCTACTAGAATCAGGGATCGAAGTCGAGATCCATCTCGTTGCGCATTTCGATCTTCCTGATCACATTGCCGCCCGCAGCCTCGAGCCGCACGATTCCTGTCACGCCCACCGCCATGCCAGTTGCATAGGGCATGGCACTTCCATCGCTCAGCACCTTGATGCCGGCGACCTTCGTGGAGGGCGGCATAGCCCCCGCGGAAGTTGGCGTATCGTTGGCCACATTGCTGCCGTCCTCGATGTAGAAGACGTTGGTAGTGTAGTCAATTGCGGTGACCTTGCCCACCACGGTCACCAGCAGGCCGTCATCGGGGAGCCCCGCGCCGCCCGTCACGTTGTCGCCGCCGATGCTCCTCTGCAGGGTCTGTAGAGGCTCAGGCGTCATCTCAGAGCCCACGGTTATGGCGCCAGCCCCCACTTCAATGAACTTCTCCGTGGTCGCCGGGTCCGTCTTCACGGTTCCCTGTATGCCGCTCACCAGCTGGTTGATGGGCGGATTGGCGGTCGAGACCACCCTGATGCCCGCTGACCGGTCCTGAGCCTGCGCCCAGAACTCGGTCCCGCCGGTCTTCGTGACAACCAGAGATCCCGCGATGGTGGCGCTGGAGCCGTCCGGCTTCTGCTTTGCGGCCCCGGCTACCAGCGGGAGCACGTTCACGGTCAGCGCTGCCTCGGCGCTGTACACCGTCCCTTTGTCGTCCGTGGCGCACACGCGCACGGATCCCGCGTCCGAGACCGAGAGATTCGAGAGCGTGAACACAGGCGAGTCCGACCCGGCGACTTCGTAGCCGTCCCTGTACCACTTATAGTGTATCGTACCCGTTCCGCCGCTGGCCGAGACGCTGAACGAAACGTTGTCGCCTTCGTTCGCGGTCTTGCTCTCGGGGCCTGTCAGCGTGAGCGTCGTGTCGCTGGCAACGGGCTGGAGAAGCACGCGCAGCGTAATCGGCTGCCTCAGGTCCACGTAAGGGTTCTGGAGCGGCCTGATGTCCATTGGCGGGGTCATGGCCGGGTTGTAGTAGGTCGTCAACCGCACCCAGCGCCCGGGCGAAGCGTCAATGAACTGGAACTCGACGCGCTCGGACTTGCTGCTGCCGTCGCCAGTCGTGGCGTCCACGGCCGCGAAGTCGGGAGTCCCCCGGAACCCTGCGGGAACCGTGGCGTCCGGCACGCCGAGCAGGTTCGTGGCCGTCGAGCCGGAGTAGGACGGCTGCAGGAACATGACCGCAGTGTCCGCATCGTAGCTCTCGAAGTCCGCGAAGTTGGTGGCGCCGTTCGATATGTTGTCAATGTACAGTCTGTAGTGGCCCACATCGCGGGTCCCGCGCGCGTTCGCCGCGCTCACAATCGCAAGATGCTCCAGGACTCCGAAGTCGCCCTGAAGAACACCGTCTCCGGCGTTGAAGCTGAGGACCGGGTCCTTGCCTCCCGAGTTTGCGGCACTGAACGTGAGCGTCTGCCACTGGTTGGACGGGGCGACGAGCTTACCGGCGGGCGCGCCTCCGGCCGCTCCGGCCGCGCCCAGCCATTCGATGGACGACGAGCCGAGGCCGCCGTCTGCGCCGATCGGACCTCCTCCTCCGCCGGCGTTCGTCTCGCGGATACCAAGCGAGAGCAGAATTGCCGTGTTGGGGCCGCTGCCCACAAGCGGGCCGGTGGTCGGCTGGCAGCCCTCGATGCCGCCCACGGTCTGGGTGGCGCCGATGTGCGCGCCCTTCACGAGTGCAGTCACCGGCACGTCAATCGCGGCCTCTCCGCCCGGGTTGGCCGATCCGATCGGGTTGATTCCGGTCGCAGTCAGCGAATAGACAGTCACGTTGGTCGCTGCTTCAGCGCCCGTCTGGATGCCGCTTATACGCACCGTTGTCTGCCCGGCGTCCATGGGGCCCTCAACGACGACCTCCGGAACCTGCAGGCACTCGGTGACCTTCACGAAGCGCACCGCGTCCGCCCAGAAGCGTCCGCCCACCGAGCCGATGGTTCCGCTGCTGTAGGTGAACGTGATGGAGGGGGTTGTCTGTCCCGCGTCGAGCTGTATCTCTCCGAGCGCGCCCCATGCGGGCGACTTCGCCGCTGAGCCTCTCTGGAACAGGGTCGTCGTTGCCGGCAGGCCCGTGCAGTTCGTCTGACCGACTGTCACCACAATGTCGGGAGAAGTGTTGCTGTCCACGGATGTGTGCGTGATGTCCACGCGGTACTTGCCGCCCGCCGTCTTCAGCACTGGCGAGACCGTGAACGCAGACGTATTTGCGGTGCCGAAGCGTGAACCGATGCCTCCCGTCGTGCCGGGGGCGGAACTCTTGACGGAGCTCGTGCTCCATGCGCCACTCTCGGTATACCGGTTGAAGTTCTGTCCGCCGAGCTGGCTCTCCACAATGACCGGTCCGACAGCGACACCCGTTGTGGGCGTGCAGCCTTCCTGTCCGCCGATGGTCTGGGTGGCCGCGATCTTCGTGCCCGGCACAATGGACACGACAGGCACCGAGCATGTCGTGCTGCCGCCGGGGTTGGCCGAACCGATGACCGACGGGACGCCGTCAGAGATCGAATACACCGTTGCGAGTGTCGCCGATGCCGATATCCCCGTGACTTCCACAGTTGTCTCGCCGCCCTCGAACGGCCCGGTCACGCTGACCAGGGGTATTTCTTCACACGGCCGAACCAGGCTGAAGCGGTACGCGTCGCTGATCCAGCGCATCTGCGCGGTGCAGTCCACGGTTCCGCTGCTGTACGTGAACGTGATCTTCGGGGATGTGACCCCGGGATCAAGCTGGATATCCCCGACCCTCACCCACGTGTTCGATGTCGAAGACCGAAACGCCGTGGTCGTCGCCGGCAGGCCGGTTCCCCCGGTCGCCGCGACGGCCGCCACCAGATCGGATGATACGTTCCCTGCGGCGGCGCTGAGTGTCACATCCACATGGTATTTGCCGCCCGGCACGTTCAGCGCCGGGTTGACCGAAATGTAGCCTTCCATTGCCGCCGCGCAGCCGTACCGGCTGCCCACGCCTGTAAGGCCGGGCGCGGTGCTCTTGCTGGTTGTGTCGAAAAACCCCACATCCTTATAGGGCGGATCGGGCGTCAGCGCCCCGCTCGGCTGGTGGCTCTCCACGATCACGACGTCGGTTGCCTGCGCGAGCGCCGCCTGCCGCGGCGCCATCGCAGTCATCGCCGCGCACGCAATCAGTGCGATCAGCAGTCTGTGTCTCATTGTCTGTTTCTCCCCTTTCCTCGTCTGCTGCCCCCTCCAAAGCCGGGGGCCTTTACTCAACGACCGTCAGGTCCTCAAGTGTCTGCCGACCCCTGAGTACCCTTATTCTCTTGCCTTCCTTCAACTCTGGTGTTACCACCCCCGTCACCAGGCAGAACTGGCCCGGGATGAGCAGGTAGGGGGTGTTGATGACCTTGACGCCCGTCTGCACGTCCGCTGCGTCAACATGCGAGCCGTCGTCAACGAGAAAGTAATTGTCCAGGTAGTCCGTCCAGCTGACCCATCCGTAGATTCGAACCAGAAGCCCTTCCGTCAGGATGCCGTTTCCGTCCACGTATCCTGTTCCGCCCAGGCTCTTGTGGGGCAGCAGCCGGACAGGCGTCGTTCCCGTGCCGGTCACCGAGACCGTGGCATAGTCAATGAAGCGCTCACCCAGCGGGGATGTGGCCATTTCCCCCGAAATCTCAACAGCGTCGCCTGCCGCGACCTGTTCTCCGGAAGCCACGCGGATTCCCGAGTTGCCCTCTGCATCCTGCGCGTAGAAGAAGCCATCCTCCGCCAGCGTTACCACCTGCGGGTCGGTGAACCGCACCAGCAGCCCGTCCAGAACCTGCTTCACGCCGCCCGGTGTCGCGGCTTTCACCGGCGGGATCATGATGTCCTCCGGGCGCGACGGCTCGAGGCAGTTCTGGTCATACAGCCCCATCCGGGTCACCAGCGCCTTCAGAGGCAGCACGTAGTTGTCGCGGGGCATATCGGCAAGCGAAAGCCCGAGCGACTTCCACACCTTGACCGTCCACTGCTCGGTCGTGGTCGAATCGGTGACCCTGAACCCGACCGTGGTGGGCGTTTCGTACTGGCTGCCGGGCACGACCGTGGCGTCCTCGAACTGCACATACCGTCCCCAGCCTTCGTAGTCCAGGTTGTTCGAGAGGCGCACAAGGCTGCTCAGTCCGGCGGGCTCCGGCGCAAGCGGGTCACTTCCGGGGCCTCTGTTGTGGAAATTCGTGACATCCTGCAGGTTGCGCTCGTGCCCGTTCGGGTAGAGCCTGCGGCCCTCGACGATCACCACGTCTGCGCGCGCCGGTTTGTTGACGCCGTCGTCCACCTTGATGCCCGCGATCGGCGACGGGCCGCCCGAAGCATCGCGGATGTAGTACTTGAAGCTCGCGCCCGCGGCGTCATCGTCGCTGAAGCCCTTCTGTCCTCCCGCGGCCCAGTCCGCCGCCGCTGGCGGCGCCACGACGCTGGCTTCGACGCACACCGTCGAGCCTTCCGCAGCGCCGAGTGCCGCCGCAACCGTCAACGAGCCCAGCAGCGGCTGCGCCCCGGAAACCGTCTGGTCCTGTTCCACAACCAGGCCCGAAACGGCGGGCGAGACCCCGTAGCCGGCCTTCGAGGCGAACACCGTGTAGCAGCCGGGATTGACACTGGCCTCAAACGCGCCGACTGACCCTGCGTCAGAAGAAGTAACGGCCGTGTACACGTTTCCCGATACCGTGTCCGCGAGCGTGATCGTCGCGCCCCCGATCGGGAATCCCGCGACTTCGTGTGCCGCAGTGCCCGAGATGATCCCGCCCGTGACTTCCAGAGCGATGGACTCCGTTGCCGTGCCTCCCGCGCTGTCCCGCGCTTGTACGGCGATGCTGTGCTGGCCGGCCCGCGTGGATGGCTGCGCCCGCACCTCCCGCAGCACATAGCGCGCGGTTTGAGTGTCAAGGATGGCATCGAGGGTAAACGCCGCCTCGGGCTCGCCCCCGAGCGGCGACAGGTCGGCTGTCACGGACGCGATGCTGCCCTGCCCGTCGCTGTCCCGCACGACGACAGTGAACTCGGCGGCGTCCAGACCGTTCTCCCGTATCGTGTCCGGGTCCGCGGTGCCGCTTAGCACTTCGGGCGGCAGATTGCCGTAAGTATGATGAAACGGAATCGTCTGGCGCGTGTCCGAGCTGCCGTTGTCTTCGGGGAAGAAGATGCTGACGAGCCGCTGCTTGTTCGATCGCGAATCGCCCCCGCAGTCCATCACGACGTTGCCCGCCGCGTCGAACTCCACGTTGTGCACCATGGTCTGGGACGGGGCGTAGGCACGGACAAACGAGCCGTCGGATGCCTTCAGGAATACGAGATTGTTGGCCCGCCGCTCGCATCCCACCGCCATCAGATCCGCGCCGTTTCTGCTGATGTCCACGCCAACCGCCACAGCCCCCGGGCCGCGGGCATCGCCGGTCACAACCCACGAAGCATCCCGTTCGTACGCCGCGCCGTTCCACGTCCACTTCGACACAGAGGGGGTCACGGAGAAGTTCGTTATCCAGAGGGGCGAGTTCTCGGAAGGCGATGGGCCCGCCGTGAAGCCGAATATCGAAACGGCGCCGCTGAGCACGGTCTTCGCAATCCTGAACGGGTCGGCGGGCAGGTCGTCGCGGTACGAATAGTCCGCGTTCACCTTCGCGCGTTCGATGCTGCTGCCGACGGAGGAGAGGTGGAAGGCGGTTCCCTCCGCGGCGATGCCGAAGGCGATGGTGTCCTGGCTTGTCGAAGCCTGGCCGCCGAACAGGTGGATCGCGCCGTCCGGGCTGTAGTTGTGGAATCCCTGAGAAGCGGTGTAGGACCGCGCCGTGGAATAGATCCGGCCGTCTTCCGCGGCGCTGAGACCCCACGGCGAGCTTGCGTTGCCCTGAGTGCGCGACGGAAACTCGCGGAAAGCGTTGATCTGTCCATTCTCAATCGAGTCCGTCCAAGCATCGGGATAGAACGCGAGGATTCGCTTTCCGGCGGCGTCGGCGGCGTAGATCAGGCCGTACGTTGACAAGGCCGGATCAGTCTGGTTGTTGTTCGCCGGGTTGGTGTCCACCGCGACGCCGTAGAACGGCGCCAGCCCCCCTCCGACGTACGCGAAATCGTGCCGGTTCCTGAAGGGGTGCTTCGGGTCTTCGGTGACGGGCGGGGCGCTCACCGATATCTCGGCGTAGTAGTCACCCGTCGGCGCTGAGCCGCCTCCCTGGGCGTCCCCGAGCCATCTCACGTGGTGCGGCCCTTTGACGAGCAGGGCGCCGGTCAGATTGATTGTCTTAATGACCGAGCCGTCCGAGTGGCTGCGGATCAGGACCTGCCCGCTCGATGCGTCGGTGTTGAGGCGATAGTGAATCTCGGCTGATGGGTCGTTCGGGATGGGGTACCAGTTGTAGATGCCGATAGCTGCGTCTGACCGGGACAGCCAGAGGAGCAGAACGAGGCCGGCCCACGCAAACCTCGCTCCTCGCACCCGCAGTCCTCTGCCGTTACGCGCCATCACCACGCCAGTGTCCCCAAAAGCCCCTCTGCACGGTCGCCGGGAAGATAGAAGCCGGTCCACGGGAGTCCGCACCGGCCCTCAGTGCCACGCCGCCTTCCGCTGCATGTCCTGTTCGGCGGACCGGCGCGTCCCTGCCCGAAATGCCTGCTGCAAGCACACGGCACGTCCCCCGTGCACCGCGTCAATGGGGATGCACCACAACCGCTGTGCCGCCGCCCGGCAGGCCGGTGGCGAGCGCGTTCCGCCCTATGAGGAATCGGTTACATTATACTGCCCCGGCCCCTGCCGGTCAAGCAGTGTGGCGGTCGGGGGCAGGGCGGGCTTTCAGTCTGTGTTGCGCGTCTTTCGGCGGTCGAGCGCCGAACCGGTCAGCGTGTTCCACGCAAGCGGATCGCAGCAGGGGTGCGCTGCGGGGTCGGAGGTGTTAGCGGTCAGGGAGTACAGAGCAAAACACCCCGCCCACCCGCGCGGATCTTCGGGTATCACGTACAGGGGATGCTCGTTCTCGTATCGGATGGTGGTTGGGCGAACGCGATTGGACGGACCTTTCGCGTTGTTTTTCTTATGCGTACGCACGCCGACGATTTACTCCCTCTGTCATGGTTGCCGGACTCTTGCCGCGAAGCGGCGGCCCGGTCGTTTGGCCGTGGGTCCTGGGCGCCCACGGTCTCATCTGCGACTGATCGGGACTGGCCCTCTCAGCCGCTGCCCATAGTATACCGCCGGCCATCTCTCAGGTCAAGGACTGCGGCAAAATCCGGTAGTTGTACCAGTACCCCGGCGGCGGCGCGGGGCTCGGATATAATCCTCAAGAAGGGGAGGATCAGCTTATGATGCGTCCAACAGCAGTTGCGGGATCGTTCTATCCGGCGGATGCGGGCGAGTTGACGCGTGCGCTGGAACGCTGCTTTGCGGCGTGCGCGGGGCCTGCGGACGGGCCTGCTCCACGGGCTCTGATCTGCCCCCACGCGGGATACATCTATTCGGGCGCCTCAGCCGCGGCGGCGTGCGCCTCTGTTCCCGAAGATTCGCGCATCGAGACCGTGGTCATCATTGGCCCGAACCACACGGGACTCGGGCCGCCCGTTTCCATTTCAGATTCTGACGAGTGGGCGACCCCTTTTGGCGCGGTTCCCGTGGACCGCGCCCTGGGTGAGAGCCTCGCTGCCGCCTTCCCCGCTGCATCCTTCGACTCACTCGCTCACGCGCGGGAGCACTCGATCGAAGTGCAGTTGCCTCTGCTTCAGTTCCGCCTGGGGCGGCCTTTTGGTATTCTGCCCATCGTGCTCGGCCTGCCCGCAAGCTCGAGCGGGCACGAAGTGTGCGCCGGCCTGGGCCGGGCGCTTGCGGAAGTGGCGGCGCCGGACCGAACCCTGCTGCTGGCAAGCACGGACATGAGCCACTACCTGAGCGCATCTGATGCGCGAAGACGCGACAGGGCTGCGATTGACGCAGTGCTCGCGCTCGACTCGGCGGACCTTGTGAGGGCGGTCCGCCAGAACGGTATTTCCATGTGCGGGGTGATGCCCTCCGCCGCCGTCATCGCCGCCGCCGTCACCCTCGGTGCGTCCGGGGCAGAGCTGGCGGACTACCGCACTTCGGGCGATGTCACCGGCGACGACCGCGAGGTCGTGTCCTACGCGGCTTTTGTGATCCGCTGAGCTCCGGGTGGCGGCAGGCCGCCGCCTGCGGATTTGAGTACAAAAATGTTGCCGATTGAGCTTGCATTGCCCATGCGGGTGCTGTATAATGCCGCCAATGCTAAGGAAGGCTGTCCGTGCGCGGGGAGTCATCCTGGCACAACCTCTGTTGTTGCGAGGAATCGCGCAGGTATGACACAAACGCTTACGGAGTGTCGTGTCTCGGAGACGGCTCCGCCGACACGAGTACGGTATGCGCAATTGTCCGATCGGCAGATAGTAGACCGAGCCCAGGCTGGCGAAAAACACGCCTCCGAGTTCCTGCTCTATAAGTACCGGGGACTGGTGCGCACGAAGGTGCGCTCCTATTTCCTTATGGGCGCCGAAAAGGATGATCTGGTGCAGATAGGTATGATCGGCCTGTGGCAGGCGATCAACGACTACCGGTCCGACAAGGAGATCAGCTTCCTCTCCTTTGCGCGAATCTGCATCGAACGGCACGTCATCACCGCCATAAAGACCGCAACCCGTCAGAAACAGGCTCCGCTGAACAGCTCCGTCTCGCTCGAGTATCCCGCCGAGGATTCGGACAGCGAGTGGAGCCTCGCCGATGTTCTGAGTTCGTCTGAGAACGTTGACCCGGAGGATCTGCTCATCCGCCGGGAGGACAGCAGGCGAATGTCCACGATGTTGCGGCGCATGCTGTCGGATTTCGAGTGGTTTGTGCTCGCGGGCTACCAGATGGGCAAGAGCTACCGTGAGATCGCCGCCGACCTGCACTGCAACACCAAGAGCGTTGACAACGCCCTGGCCCGCATCAAGCGCAAAGTGGCAGTCGCTCCGACGAGCTGGCTGTTCAACGAGGAGACCGTCTAGCAGAGGATTGCGGGCGGGAGGCCGTCGTTTATCAGCGTCGGCTCGCGACCCCGGCATTGGCGGCCTTAAGGGTTGCCTGATGAGGCCTTGCGCGGTTGCGGGCAGGTAGGCAGAGCCTCCTGTCCACCTGCTGACGTCATCACAAGGACTGAGGGTTTACCCACAATGGACGCAGGCTTACTTTTCCGGCTCGCCGTAATCCTGTTGCTTTGCCTGGCCGTCTTGCCCGCCTTCGCCGCGACTACCGCGCTTGTCTACCAGAGCACGGATGCGGGGCTTGCGCGGTCTCTGGCCTACCGCCTCCGGGATTCCGGCTTCGAGGTCGAGCAGGCGGCGCACGGGGATATGGCAGTGGGCCTCTCCCGGCGCCCGGCGCTGCTCGTGCTCCCCAGCGGCCGAAGTTTCCCCCTGTCTGCGCTGACAGCGCTTGAGCAATACCTCGAAAACGGCGGGTGCCTGCTTGCGATCGGCGGTCCGCTGTTCGAAGACTTGTTAGTCCACTATGACGGGCGGTGGATGACCCGGTCCGCGGCTCAGAACGAGTTCGCGAAGATGCCCCCCGAGAAGCTGCTGTTCGAACTAAAGCCTGGTGACGAGAAGCTCTGGAAGCGCACCACCAACCATCCGGAGTTCGAAGAGCGCCTCACTGTTCGCGACGGGGCGCTGGCGAGTTTTGTGTCGGACATTTCCGGATGGAACACGTACATGTCCGCACAACTCGATCAGCCGTTCGGCTACGGCCGGACGGTGACCGTGTTTGAAGCGCGCGGAGACAGGAACACGCCCCGGCTGACCGTCGAGTGGCGGGAATCCGACGGCTCGAGGTGGATGGCCGACGTGAAGCTCTCGGAGAAATGGACGCGTTTCGCGCTTGCTCCGTCCGACTTCAAGTACTGGATGGACAACGAATCGAAGGGGCGTGGAGGGCCGGGCGACTGCTTCAATCCGGATAACGCCGTTCAGGTCTCGTTCGGCCTTGCCGAGAACAACGGCCTGCTTCCGAAGGGGGCGCATCTGTTCTGGATTCGGGGCATCGGGATAACCACAGACAAACTCGCCGGGATGCGGTCGCCGCTTCCGGTGCTGGACACGCTGAGTCCGTCGTACAAAGTCTATCCTCTGGCGGGCGCATGCAGCCTGAGTGCGAGGGCGGACCAGGCGGTGGTGGACAGAAGTTTCGCGATGCAGGGCCGTTTTTCGGGTGTGACGCCGGTGTGGCGGCCCCGGGGTCTCGGCCTGCCGGACGGGGCGCTGGCCCCGGCGCGGTTCATACCCTGCGTGGACGCTTACGGTGACAACGGGGAGTGGCGGGGCAGCGTCGCGTGGATGCTGGTGCATTTCGAGGGCCGGTACGCCGGCGGCATGTGGGGCGCGATTGGTCTGGAGACCCGCCGTCTGCCCGATAAGGACAGGGACCGGATTGCGGATCTGGCCGGGGCGATGGCGGGCAGGATGTTCTCGCAGCCGTTCATTCGCATGGCTGGGTCGGATGCTTTTGCGCTGAGTTCGGGCGATGCTCCGGCGGCTTTCGGGGCGGGCTGCGCGGTGGTGGGCGCCAGGGCGGCTGCACGAAACGTAAGGCCATCGGTCTCTCTCGTGCAGGAGGGCAAGGAGGTCACACTGCTCGCGGGCGAAGAGCGGCCGGTCGCCTCCGGGGCGATGGAGAAGTGGGAGAAGCAGGGCCTCACCTGCACCGCCCAGCCGGGCGCCGCCCGTGTTGTGACGCGGCTGTTCGAGGGGGGGCGGACTGTGGATACGCTTCTGCAGCCGGTGGTAGTGCTTCATCCTGAGGCCTCCGGGGAGCGTGTGACCACCGGGCACGGCCAGTTCAGGCTGGCCGGCAGGCCGTTCTACGCGAACGGCGTGAACTACTGGCCCCGGTCGCGCGCCGGCATGGAGCCGGGGGATCTGTCCGGAAGCTGGCTGGGAAGGCTGCGCTACGACCCGGAGGTTATCGAGAGAGACCTCCAGATGCTCGAGATGCTTCGCATCAACCTGGTGAGCATCCAGTATATGGATCCGGAGACCGCCCCTCAGCTTGTCGACTTTCTGGAGCGCTGCAGGAACCATCGGATCCTTGTCAACATCTTTCTGGACGGCGGCCATCCGTTGACTCCGGATCTGCCGAAGGTGCGCCAGTTGATCGAGGCGGCCGGACTGGCCCGGAACCCGCAGGTATTCGCCTACGACCTGGCCTGGGAGCCGAGACTGGGCCGGCGCGCTCAGCGGGCCTCCCTGGATGCTCGCTGGAAGGACTGGATTGTCGAGCAGTACGGCAGTGTGGAGCGGGCCGGGAAGGACTGGGGCGTGGCGGTTCCGCTGACGGACGATGGCCAGCCGGCGTCGCCTTCGGACGAACAGATCACGACGGACGGCGAGTGGCGCAGGATGGTGGCGGCCTACCGGCGCTTTGCGGACGATCTTATCGGCCGGGGATACGGAGAAGTCGCCCGGTTCGTGCGTTCGATTGACCCCAACCATCTGCTGGGCGCGCGGACGGGTTTTGGAGGCACGGGGCAGGCCTGGCCGGTTCCGATGATGCCTTTCGACCTCGCCAGCGGCGCGGCGCATCTCGATTTCACGTCCCCGGAAGGCTACGCCCTGGCCGGTGATCTGGACAACTACCTCGCCGCGGGCTTTACGACCGAGTACGGGCGCTTCGTGTCGGGCGGCAAGCCCGTGTTCTGGGCCGAGTTCGGGCTGAGCATCTGGCCCGACACGCTGAGCGCTCAGGCTCTGGAGGGTCAGGCCGAGCACTACCGCAAATGCTATGAGATGTTCAGGCGCTCGCACGCGAATGGTTCGGCGGCGTGGTGGTGGCCCGGAGGTTTCAGAGTTGAGGAGGTCAGCGACTACGGGCTGGTCCGTCAGGATTGTGAGCCGCGTCCGGCTGCACGAGTCATGGCGGCGGAGGCGCGTCGAGTTGATGCCGCGATCAGACTGCCCGTGGCCGCCGGGGTCATCGCGATTGACCGCGACCGGCATGTGGACGGTTATGCCGGAGTGTGGGTGGCCGCGAAAGATGAGTATCTTGCGCGGCTGAAGGCAGGCCGCCGCGCGGCAATCGGGACGCAAGGCACGGGAACGACAAGCG
>JAGVUD010000228.1 GCA_019136435.1 Armatimonadota bacterium
CGCCTCGGCCTCGCCTTCCACTGGCGCGGCATGCAGGTCCGCGTCGGCGCGCCCCTGAACGAGACCCTGGCCGCCGCTCTCACCCTGGCCGCCGCCGACTGCGTCGCGGTCTGCCCCACCGGCGCCCTGGCCTGGAAACGCGGTTGACCTGAGTCCCTCAGGGTTCGTGCCGTTCGTGCTTTTCGTGGTTACGGATCTTCTCTGGCCAGGCGGACGTCATGCGCGGCGCGAGCCCTCAGGCGGATCTTCCTCCACTGGCCGTTAGCGTCTGCTGTGCCGGGCCGCCAGAGCGAAGCGGCGGCTGTGCAGCGTCAGCCAGCACCCATGGGTTGGGATTCCCCGCCTTCCTCGTTGTCGCTGTCGTTGTCGCTGTCGTTGTCGCTGTCGTTGTCGCTGTCGTTGTCGCTGTCGTCATCGTTGTCGCCATGCCGCGCCGTTTCCTCGCGCAGTTCGTGCTCTCGTCGGGCGAGTTCCGTCAGCATCGAGACGATGCGCAAGAGCATCGTCTTCCCCTCGCGATGTCTCGACTGCGATTACGACAACGACAGCCGTTTCGCTGTCGCTTCACTAGACAACGAGCCATGCCCCATCCCAACGGTGCAACTCTCGGGCGGAGAAGCCTTACCGAGCATTGGCTGGTTCGGCGTCCGTCTATAGCTTCCTCATGCTCTTCTGGGCGGTCTTGACGAAGCGCCCGAATGATCTGTCCTTCTTCCGCTTCTCGACGTACGAGAGATCATGAAACTCGGTTTCCTTCCTGAGTTTGAGATAGCTCTGGTATCGGTCTTCACTGAGATTGCCAGAGTCCACGGCCAAGCGGACTGCGCAGCCGGGTTCATCGGTGTGGCTGCAGTCCGCGAAGCGGCAGCGCTCTGCTTGCTCGCGGATGTCCGAGAACGTGTCGTCCAGCCCGTCGCCCGCCCCAAGAAGACCCAACTCGCGCATCCCCGGCGTGTCGATCAACATCGAGCCACCATCCAACACAAGCAACTGGCGCCGCGACGTGGTATGGACACCCTCTCCCGTCCCGCTGACCGCCTTTGTGTCGAGTGCGTCACGACCAATCAGCCGGTTGATAAGCGTGGTCTTTCCGACTCCCGAGGAGCCAAGAAGGCAATAGGTTCGTCCCGGGACGAGAAGCGCACGCAACTCCTCCAGACCAACGCCCGTTGTGTTGCTGAGAACCACGAGGTTGGCGAAGGCGCACCTGCGCCTAACGTGCGTGACCGTATCCTCGAGGTCAGACGGCGACACGGTGTCTATCTTGGTCAGCAGTATCCATGACTCAATCGCGCCTTCGTTGGCGATCACAAGGTATCGGTCGAGCCTCGCCAGGTTGAAATCCCACCCGCAGGCCTGCACGATGAAGGCAATATCAATGTTTGCGGCGATCATCTGGAAGTCTACGCTCTTGCCTGGGCACTTGCGGCGCAAGATCGTCTTCCTCCGGAGAACGCTGTGAACAACGGCGGGGCCGCCCGAGGCGTGGCGCTGCACACACACCCAGTCCCCCACGCACGGCAGATCGGAGGCGGACCCAACAGCGAAACGGAACGTGCCCGCGAGTTCCGCAGGGACCTCTCCATCCTGATCTCGGACGAGAAAGGCGCCCCGATCGACAGCCATGACGCGTGCAACGCTCTGTCCCGGTTGAAGGACGGCGGCGGAGTATCGCTCAAACCAGTCGTCAAATCCTAGAGCGGCCAATTCCATGGTTACCTCTGGCACCGAACGCTGCGGCTCTGGCTGCGGCGCGTCAGGGCCGGTAGCCAGCAGCGCTTTGTTCGCCGATGATCTCGTTGAGCCCTTCCACGATCTGACTCATCTCGTCATCCGACACGTGCCCCATCCGTCTGCCCAGGCGCTCAACCGACAGGGTGCGGATCTGACTGATCTTCACCCACGTGGGCTTGGGGAGCTCCACGCTGGTCAACTCCAGAGTCAGAGGAAACCCAGCTCTCTGCGGCTGGCTGGTCAGTGCCACCGCAATCACGGTGCCAGACCGGTCGTTGAAGACCTCCGGGCTCAGGATCAGAACCGGCCGGAGACCTGCCTGCTCATGACCCTTGACGGGGTTCAGGTCAGCCCAGAAGATGTCGCCCCTCAGTACTCGGGCCATGACGCGCCCTCCCCGGACATGCCCTCCTCAGCCAGCGCCTGTTCGTCCTTGGGGTCGAGTTTGGCGCATTCCCTGGCAAGCCGGTTCGCGGCGAGTCGCCGCACCTTCTCCCCAACGGCTTCCTGGATGGCGCGACTGCGGTTGGGGAAGACACGCTGGCGCACCAGCCGGTCCACCTCGCTGAGAATGCCCTCGTCGATGGTGATTGCGATCTTCGCGACAGCCATACCGATCTCCTGTTCAACGTCAGTATGACTATACATCATACCCGCCGCAATGCCAAGTGCCCTATCTCTGCCGGGCAGAACGTCCAGGCTATGCGGCTGTATCCGGCCGCATCAGCCTGTGGTTGGAGCTCTGGTTTCTTCTCCCGCAGAGGCGCAGAGGCGCAGAGGTTGTTCCTCAAGACCATTCACGCA
>JAGVUD010000544.1 GCA_019136435.1 Armatimonadota bacterium
GTCGGCCTGGCGACGTACTCCGGCCGCGAGATTCCCACCGACAACCTGCCTTTCAATATCAAGATGATCTTCTACCCCAAGACCACGTCCACGCGCGTGGTCGTTTCGAGCCTGGGGTGCTATCAGAGCCGCGGCGCCAACGACGGTGGCGCGGTGTCCAGAATGTGGGTGTTCGCGTTCGCCAATCCCGTGAGCAATTCGTACCCCGCGCTGACATTGCCGGCGGCCGCCGAAAAACAGCGGCGCATCGGCGTCTATACGACCCACCCGTGGTACTTTTACGCCCACTACGGAACACCCGTGAGGCTGCCTGCGCAGCGGCAGGAAGGCTTGCGCAGGATGGTCCAGGACCTGAAGTTCTGCGGGTTCGACTACATCGTCTTCAACGCCGTCAACGGGTCGGACCGCACGGGCAAGGCCTGGTATCCGGGGAGCGCATACTTCCCGTGGAACTCGGCCGGCGACCTGCTATCGGAGCTTCCTCCGATCGCTCAGTCGGAGGGTGTGCAGCTCGTCCCGCTTATCACGTCGCTCCAGAACCCGAGCGGCATGACATCCGCGTCCTATCAGATCGGGACCAACGGCACCACCACCACAGCCTTCGGCGATCCGACGCTCGATCCGCTCCGGCCGGAGGTTCAGCAGGTCATCTTCACTCTTCTGAGCGAGATCGCCAGCCGCTGCGGTTCCAACCCGTCTGTGCGCGGCATTGGCATCCGGGCAAACGGCAAGATCGGCACCTGCTACACCTCGACCAACGACGGAACGCGGGGCGCGAAGCTGAGCGGATACTCGTCGTGGGACTTGCAGCAGTTCAAGAATGACACCGGCAGCGCCGTCCCGGTCTCGCCGCCGCAGACCGCCTACAACTGGCTGCAGGCAAGGCCGGCCGAGTGGGAAGCCTGGATCAACTGGCGCTGCCAGAGGACCCGTGCGTTCTGGCTGGCCTGCCGGAACCTCATCCGAACCTATCGCTCGGACCTGATCTTCTATGTCCAGTGCGACCTGCCGTCCGAGACTCCCAGCACGAATATCGAGTGGCCCGCCGAGACGCCACGGAATCTGCTGCGCTACCACGGCTACGACCCGGACCTGTTCGCCAGCGACACCGGGATTGTCATTTCGCGCGGGATGATGGTCGCCGAGGACCGGTTCTACACCCGCCAGCGCTGGGGCGATCCCTGGGGCACGAACTCGAACAACTACAAGGCGTTCCACTACGCGCCCGGCCTGGCCGAGATGTACCGCACCGGCGAGGGCAAAGCCTGCGAGTTCTACCAGAACTACTGGGAGGAGAACCAGAACGCTTACTGGGAGTTCGGCTCGTGCGGTCCCAGCGGCGTATTCTTCGGGACGGCCACGCCGGCAGCGATGGGACGCTACTTCTTCTAGGGGGCGACGATGTCACTCCGCCGCCAGGACCCAGACACGATGACCTGGCTCGGATGGAACCGCCCGACGTTGGGACACGAGTCCGACCTGCGCAAGTTCGCTCAGGCGTTCCGTGCGCTTCCCGCCGTCCCGCCCGTTGCGTTTGCAGGGACGATCAGTCCCGCCATCGAGGAGGTGGTTGCGCGTTGGTACGACGATCGTCTTGCCGTCATCAACGACACGAACACCGCCCGCGCCATTGCGCTTCAGTTCGAGGCTCCCGTGCCGGCCGGAGAGGAGCTTATTGACGTCGTCACCGGACGGAAGCTGGTCTCTGCCACGCAGAGCGAACGCCAGAACGTCTCGTTCACCGCGGAAGCTTTCAGCCTGAATACCTTCCTGAGCGTGAAACCGACCGGGCCGCACGCTGACTTTACCACTGACACTCTGCCGACGGGGTCTCCGTTCACCGTGCAGTTCCACGACGCATCGGTCGCGCCGGGCATAACGGGTTGGGATTGGGACTTCGGTGACGCCACGGCTCATGGCGTCGGCGCAAATCCCTCGCATACGTACTCCGGCCCGGGCATCTACAACGTCGTGCTGACCGTCACTTCCAGCGACGGGACGCTCACGGCCTCCCGGCAGATCACTCTCGTATCGGTGCCGCCTACTGTCGCCGCCGTGACCCCGGCGAGGGGCGCTTCAGCCGTCGCTCCGCGCACGATCAGCGTAACCTTCACCAGGCCGGTCGTGGGCGTGGCGGCCGCCAATCTCAGCGTCAATGGTTCGGCTGCCGCGAGTGTTTCTGGCTCGGGCGCCGGTCCGTACGAGTTCGCGGGCTTCGCCAGACCCTCCCCCGGGACGGCGACCGTTGTTCTCGACGCCGGCGCCATTCACGCCCCCGGAGGCGAATCCTTCGCGGGCGATAGCTGGACATACACGGTGCTCCCCGCGCCAGGCACCACCGTCACCAACCCGAGTTTCGAGGACGGCGGCGGCTCATACAATGGATGGTCGATCAGCCAC
The DNA here is from genome assembly GCA_019136435.1 of Armatimonadota bacterium. Lineage (GTDB taxonomy): Bacteria > Armatimonadota > UBA5829 > DSUL01 > DSUL01 > JAGVUD01. Next base: position 2,401 of record JAGVUD010000544.1, read on the forward strand.
GTTGACGGCGAATGGCCGGATAATCCGCCGCTGAGCAACGGAAACCCGTGGGGGGTTGTGACCGCCTATGGCACGCACTTCGGCGGGAAAATCACTAACGGGCTTGCGCTGAACTTCTATCTGGGCCAGGTAATCGG
>JAGVUD010000416.1 GCA_019136435.1 Armatimonadota bacterium
CATCGTTTCTGATCATGCTCCCTTCCGTGCTGCTGTCCGGCTTCGTCTTTCCGCGGGAGTCCATGCCCGAACTGATCTACCCGCTGACGACAGTCATTCCGGTAACCTATTTTCTCGAGATTCTGCGCGGCATCATTCTGAGAGGCGCGGGGTGGCCGGAACTGTGGAGGCAGGCGATAATCCTTCTGCTGCTCGGGATTGGGATTATGACGATTGCCGTGGCCCGCTTCCAGAAGCGTCTGGGCTAAAGCGGGCCGGGCCAGACGGGTGTGCCCCGCCCGGTTTGACAGCACGAGCGGCGATTGGGTAGCATTAGCTCAACTATGGAATGCCCACGCGTTCGTTTAACAACGAAGTCAAACAACGGAAAGCGCTCTTCCGCCTCAGCATCCGCACCGGCGCTTGGACAGAGGGCCACCCGACAGCGCAAGCTCATCTACGACATCCTGAGATCTACCGAAGATCACCTCGACGCGGAGAGCCTGTACAGAAAGGCGCGGGACATCGACTCCCGGGTCAGTCTTTCGACTGTCTATCGCACTATCGCTCTGCTGAAGGAATCGGACCTGGTTGACGAACTCGTCTTCGAGGACGACCGCCGCTGCTACGAGTTCCGCAAGGAGGTGGGACATCATCACATCCGCTGTCTTTCCTGCGGAGAGATCATTGAGTTCGAGTGCGACTGCCTCGAGAAGATGCGGGCGCGGCTCAAGCAGGAACTGGGATTCGAGGTGGAGGCGCTGAAGATTGATATCTCGGGGTACTGCCGGAAGTGCAGCGCGTCCCGGTAGCAGGCCGGACGGCCTCTGATGAACCTGCCCGCACTCACTGACAACCTCCCGCTTGTCATCGGCGCGGCCGTGGCCGCGCTGGTGCTCTTTGGCGGCTGGCTGGATATGGCCTATCTGGGGCTGGCCGTGCGGGCGTGGGGTTTCGGCTCTCCCCGGGTATTGCCCGCGCGTGCAACGAAGACGCTTCTGCGGCGCCGCTTCGGCAAGACCGGACCGCTCATCGGATGGCTGTTCTCACCTTACGAGGTGATCGTCACCGAAAGCCGCCTGATTGTGAACTTCCGCAACGCGTTCAACCGGCTGGATATTCCGATTGAGAGTATCCGGGCGCTCACGGTCCGTCGGCGGCCGTGGCCGATGCTGGACGACATGCTGATCGGCTACAGCGCAACGGGCACGCCCAAGCAGTTTCTGCTATCGGACAACGCAAAGCCCGTCATCAAGGCGCTCAGGGAAGCGGGCGCCAGCTTCGAGCTGCTCTAGGCGGCGTTACTCGACGAAAAGCGTCTCGATGCCCGGCGGCAGCTTCGCGGCGAGACGCATTGCGAAGTGCTTCATCCCGAAAGTCTCCGGGGCATCGTGGGTTGCGTCAATGACTGCCAGCCCCAGCCCCTCGGCCAGCACGAACTGGTGGCGGCGGACGTCGCCGGTGATGTAGGCATCCGCGCCGAGAGAGGCGGCGCGCTGAACGAGTTCCCCGCCCGCTCCCCCGCACACCGCCACCCTCTTCACCATCCGTCCGGCATCGCCGCCGCAGCGCAGGGGCAGATCACCGAGAACGTTCAACACGCGCTGCTGAAGCGCGGCGAACGTGACCGGCTCGCTCAGATCGCCGATCCTGCCGATGCCGCGGACCGCACCGCTCAAGGACGCCGGAGGGGTCTCGACGGGATAGACGTCGAACGCCGGTTCTTCGTACGGGTGCTCCCGGAGCATGGCGGCAATCGCGGCGGCGGTGAGGCGCCGCGGCACGAGCGCCTCGATGCGCCATTCGTCCACGTCCTCGAGCCGGTTCACCTCGCCGATGTGCGGGGAGGCTCCCTCGACGGGCAGAAACGAACCCGTGCCGCGGCTTCGGAACGAACAGTGCGTGTAGTTGCCGAGAGCGCCCGCGCCCGCGTCTCCGAGGGCCGCGCGAACAGCGTCCGCGGCTTCATCGGGGACGAACACGACGATTTTGCAGAACTTTTCGGCGGGGGATGGATCGAGGGCTGATGTGTTGCAGATGCCGAGCGCGCTTGCGAGCGCGTCGTTCATGCCGTCCGGAGCGGCGTCCCAGTTCGTGTGCAGAGCGTACACGGCGATGCGCGAACGCACCGCCTCGGCCAGCAACCTGCCCTGCGGGGATGTCTCAGCTACGGTCGCAAGTGGGGTATAGATGACGGGATGATGAGTGAGAACGGCCTGCGCGCCCAGACGCTGGACTTCCTGCAGCACGCGCATCGTGAGGTCGAGGCAGACGGCGACCTTCGACACCGCTTGAGCGGGGTCGCCGGCGTGAAGCCCGATGGGGTCCCTCTCCATTGCGAGCCGGGGAGGGGCGATATCGTCGGCAATCCTGATAATCTCGGCTAAAGTCATCTCTGCGCCTTTCTTTCTCACGGACGGTTTCGCGCGAGCCGTCCCGCATCCTGAGACACTATTGTATAAAGAATCCGGCCCGGGCGCACGGCCGGAGGCCCTTCGTCCCTGAGGTAGGGACCCGGAGCAGCACATGAGCGAACCCGCGGTTGAAGTCCACAACCTTGCCAAGAGCTTTCGCAAGTCGTCTGGCGCTGCCAGGAGCGGCGGCGCAGGCGCGCGCCCGGCCGCGCGCGGGCTCTTCCGGCGGAAGCCGCGCGCCGCGCCGGTAAAGGTGCTCGACGTGCCGTCGCTCGATGTGCGGCCGGGTGAGATATTCGGCGTGCTGGGCCCGAACGGATCGGGCAAGTCCACGCTCATCCGCATCATCTCGACGCTCCTTCTGCCGGATGAGGGGCAGGTGCGGGTGTTCGGGCGCGATGTCGTGCGGGAGCCTCTCGCCGTCCAGCGCATGCTGAACCGCGTGTCGGCCGACGCGGCGTTCTTCCGCAAGCTGAGCGCAATGGAGAACCTGATCCACACGGCCAGGCTGTACGGGCTTGCGCAGCGGGAGGGCGCGGCGCGGGCAAGGGAGATTCTCTCGCGGCTGGACCTGAGCCGGGAGAAGATGGACGCGGAGATGCATGAGCTTTCGCGGGGGATGCAGCAGAAGGTGGCGCTCGCGCGGGCGTTTCTGACCTCGCCGATTCTGATGCTCCTGGACGAGCCGACCACGGGCCTGGACCTGAAGTCGAAGAGGGAAGTCCAGACCTTCATTCTCGAGATCCGCCGCGACCACGGCGCGACGGTGCTTCTGACGACGCACGACATGGTGGAGGCGGAGGCTCTGTGCGACCGCATCGCCGTGATTGACGAGGGCCGCATCCGTGCCTGCGGCAGCGCGGCGGAGCTGAAGATCGCCGCCAGAGAGAAAGTGGCAGCCCCGTCCGGCGCGGAACCCACCCTCGAGGCGGCGTTTCTTGCGCTGACAGGCCGCACCATGGAAGACGCCGAACAGGAGAAGGAGAACCCGGCATGATCGCAGCCGTGGTCAAGGCGAAGGCGACGTACGCGTTCGCGGAGCGTCAGTTTCTGCTGACAAAGCGCTACTGGGCCTGGGAGGCGGTGTATCTGCTCTACTCGCTCTCCATGACGCTGTCCATCGGCTTTCTGGGCGCGGGCATGCAGCAGCTCACCGGGCAGCAGATAGACTCCGGCAAGATCATTGTGTATCTGCTGACGGGGTCGCTTCTGTGGGGCTACCTTTCGGCGCTGTTCTGGGATGTGAGCAACATCATAAGCTGGGAGCGCTGGGAGGGCACGATCGAGTACACGTTCATGGCGCCGGTCGCGCGCTGGACCCATATCGTGGGGGTCTGCTCGTTCTCGATTGTGTACGGAATGCTGCGCACGGCGGTGCTGCTGGCGCTGGTGACGGTGTTCTTTCACCTGGACATGAGCCGGGCGAACCTGCCGGTGGCGTTTGCCGTTCTGCTGACCGCGAGTTTCTCTTTCGTCGGGCTGGGGACTGTTGTGGCGGTGCTTCCGCTCCTGTCGCCGGAGAAGGGCGCGCAGATGACGGGCATCGTGGAGGGAGTCCTGCTGCTGGTATCGGGGGTGTACTACGACATCAGCGTGCTTCCGGGGTGGATGCAGTGGATATCGAAGCTCTCGCCCGCGACGTACACGCTGAAGGGAATGCGGGGCGCCCTGCTCGAGGGGAAGAGCCTGAGCAACTCACTGGACACGCTGATTCCGCTCGCGGTGATGGGAGTTGTGCTCATTCCACTTGGGCTGGCGGTGTTCGGGCAGGGCGAGCGTTACTGCAAGCGGACGGGGCGGCTGAAGCGCAGCGGCTGAACAAGGGCAAAGATATGCGCCCCGCATTGCGGTATTCCCGTTTACAGAGGGAATTCGGGGTGATAGAATGCCACTGAAAGGGGTCTGGTGTGTCCAGAGCTCCCGGGCAGGCGACGGAACCTGAGCGCCGTCCGGGGCCGGGCTGCCGGCGGATCCCGCGCGGCCGTGCGCAGGCCGCGCTCCCGCCGCCGGGGCTGCGGACACGCTTTTCATGCCAACAACAGAAAACGTACCCCCGTCAGTGGAACGGCTCCTCCGTGCCATCGGGAAAAGCCCGGATTCCATTCGGGTGGCAACCTCCACGGATATCACGCGAGACGGACGATTCGGCGAACGATGGCTGGTCGGGCTGGATGACAGGATTCTTGTCCTCGATCCCGCCCCGTCTCAGGCCTCCATACTCGTTGAGGTTCCCTACACCGAGATCACCGAGGTAACCGCGGATCCGCTTGTGGGCGGCGGCGTCCTCAACGTCGCGAGCGACGGCCAGAAGATCAGCCTGCTTCACTACTCCAACACCCTCTCCGCCAAGTTCTCGCGCGTTGCCCGCACACTGCAGGCCATCGCGAACAACGAGGAAGAGCCGGAAGAGGACGAAGAGCAGGAAGGCTCGTCCTGCCCGTCGTGCGGACGCGCGCTTCCCCGGTACAGTAAGGTCTGCCCGCACTGCCTGGACAAGGGCAAGGTGCTGCGCAGGCTGTTCCGCTATCTGCTGCCCTACAAGCTGAAGGCGGCCGAGACCAGCCTGCTGATGCTCCTCGGCACCGCCATCAGCTTTGCCCCGGTGTGGCTTGGGGGCGAGATGGTGGACCGGGTGTTCGCTCCGCCGCAGGGCGCGGATCTTTCGCGCGGCCAGCGGGTGACCGCTCTGCTTTTCATCGTTGCGGGCCTGCTCGCGGTGCGGATTGTTTCGTGGGCGATTGCTGTTGCAAGGCAGCAGATCACGGCGTGGCTGGGCGGGCGCATAACGCTGGACGTGCGGATGCAGGTGTACGGCGCGCTGCAGCGGCTTTCGCTGGCTTACTTCGACAAGCGCCAGACCGGCGCGGTCATGAGCCGCGTCACCCAGGACACGAGCGCGCTGCAGGGGTTCCTGGTTTCGAGCGCGCAGTACTTCATCGTCTATGTTCTGCAGCTGATCGGCATCTGCATCATCCTGTTTGTCGTCAACTGGAAGCTGGCGCTGATCGCGCTTTCTCCGGCGCCGCTTGTCTCGCTGCTCACGCTGCTTTTCTCGCGCCGTCTCCGGTTCGTCTATACGCGGTTCTGGACGTCGTGGAGCCGGTTGACGGCGGCGCTCAGCGACTCGCTGTCGGGCATCCGGGTTGTGCGCGCGTTCGCGCAGGAGCACAGGGAGATCCGGCGGTTCGAGGAGCGCAGCGTCGGGCTGTTCGAGAGCGAGTACTCGGCATCGAGGCTTGTGGCCGTGCTGTTCCCGACGCTGACGCTTCTGATCGAGCTGGGGCTGTACCCCGTCTGGATCGTCGGCGGGATGATGGTGGTGAACACGCAGATTACGTACGGCGTGCTGTTCAAGTTCACGGGCTATCTCGGGATGTTCTACGGGCCGCTTCAGTGGCTGACGAACCTGGCGGACACCGTGCCGAGGTCGCTGACGGCGGCGGAGCGGGTGTTCGAGGTGCTGGACACCGAGCCGGACGTGGCAGACACCGAGCAGGCCGTGCGCCTGCCGCGGATAGAAGGCGACATCGAGATCAGCAACGTGACGTTCGGGTACGACCGCAACAAGCCTGTGCTGAAGGATGTGAGCCTTCGTGTGCGCCCCGGCGAGATGATCGGGCTGGTGGGCAAGACGGGCGCGGGCAAGAGCACGTTCATCAACCTGGTCTGCCGCTTCTACGACCCGCAGATCGGGCAGGTGAAGGTGGACGGGCACGACATCCGGACGGTGAGCCTGCAGGACCTGCGCAGCCAGACGGGCGTCGTGCTTCAGGAGGCGTTTCTGTTCAGCGGGACGATTGCCGAGAACATCGCCTACGGCAAGCCGCACGCCACGCCGGAAGAGATCATGCGCGCCGCCAAAGCCGCAAACGCCCACGACTTCATTATGAAGTTCCCGGACGGCTTCGATACGCAGGTGGGCGAGCGCGGCGGGCGGCTGTCGGGAGGAGAACGCCAGCGGATCTCGATTGCGCGCGCCATCCTTCACAACCCCCGCGTGCTGATCTTCGACGAGGCGACGAGCGCTGTGGACACGGAGACGGAGAAGCAGATTCAGGAAGCGATCGAGCGCCTTGTCGAAAACCGCACGACCTTCGCCATCGCTCACCGTCTCTCGACACTGCGGAACGCGGACAGGATTGTGGTCATTGACGAAGGGCGCATCGCGGAGGTCGGCACGCATGACGAGCTGATCGCCAAAGAGGGCGCGTACTGGCGGCTGGTGCAGATGCAAACCGAGCTGTCACGGAACAAGGTTGGAGAGTAGGCGTCACAAATGCCCGAAGTAGAGACAAAAGACGGACGGCGGCTGGAGGTCAAGATTGACCTCGACCTGCACTTCCTGGACCCGCAGACCCTGCGGGTGCGCAAGGCGGGAGACGAGATGACGCTTACGGTTGGCGACAGGTCGTATCTTCAGGTTGAGGCCCGCCGCGCGTTCCCGCTGACCCGCAAGAACCAGTACATCACGTTCTTCGATATGGACGAGCACGAGATAGGCATGCTGCCCGACATCCGAGTGCTGCCCATCGAGAAGCGCGAGATCATCGAAGCCGAGCTGAACGCGCGTTACTTCACGGCGCGGATTCGGCGGGTGATCTCGTGCAAAGAGGAGTTCGGGCTGTTCCGCCTCGACGTGGACACCGACAAAGGCCGGCGCGAATTCCACCTCCGCAACCTGCGCGACAACGTGCTGCGCATGCAGCCGAACCGGATCGTGCTGAGCGACATCCACGGCAACCGGTTCGAGATCCGGGACGTTTCGCGTCTGGACGCGCGCAGCCTCGCGACAATAGCGAAGATAATCTAGTCCGGGCTGGACGCATCGTGGCGGACACGCCGGCCAACTAAGGAGACAAAGTGCAGGTATCGAACATCACAGCTTCCATCCTCGACGTCGCCTGCGACGTCCTCATCGTCAACCTCTTTGAAGGGGTGAAGTCCCCCGGCGGCGCTACCGGCGCCGTGGACAGGGCGCTCGGCGGCCAGATCAGCGAGATCATCGAGCGCGAGGGCTTCGAGGGCAAGCTCGGGCAGGTCATGACAGTCCGGACCGGGGGCGCAATCCCCGCGCGCGCGGTGGTCGTGGCGGGGCTGGGCAAGGCGGAGAAGTTCGACAGGGGCGCCGTCCGCAAGGCTTCGGCCGCCGCGGCCCGCAGGGCGGCCGAAATGAAGGCTTCAAAGGTTGCGACGATTCTGCACGGCGCGGGGATTGGCGGGATGCCGGCGCGCCAGAGCGCACAGGCGACGGTTGAGGGCGCCATCATCGGGACGTACAGGTTTGTCGCCTACAAGAGCGAACCGGACGGGCACGACATCGCGGAGTTGGTCATCGTTGACAACGACGCTTCGAAGTTCGCGGACGCCGAAGCCGGCGCGGCGCGCGGGCGAATCGCGGCGGAGGCCGTCAACCGCGCGAGAGACCTCATCAACTCCCCCGCTAACGAGGTGACTCCGTCCTGTCTGGCCGACTATGCGCGCCGCCTCGCGTCGGAAGCGGGGCTGGATGTGACCGTGCTGGAACGCGAAGACATCGAGAAACTCGGGATGGGGGCGTTCGCTTCGGTCGCGAAGGGCTCCGCGCAGCCTCCGAAGTTCATCGTTCTCACCTACACCCCGCCCGCACCCTCAGACAGGACGTGCGCCATCGTGGGCAAGGGCATCACGTTCGACTCGGGCGGGCTCTCTCTGAAGGACGGCAGCTCGATGGCGACTATGAAGGACGACATGTCGGGCGCGGCGGCGGTGCTGACAGCCATGGGCGCCATCGCAGAGATTCGCCCACCCGTCAAGGTGATGGCGATCGTCGCCGCCACCGAGAACATGCCCGGCGGGCGCGCCACCCGTCCCGGAGACATCGTGCGCGCGATGAACGGCAAGACGATCGAGGTCGAGAACACAGACGCCGAAGGCCGCCTCACGCTGGCCGACGCGGTCTCGTACGCCGTGAGGGAGGGCGCGGACGAGATCGTGGATCTGGCGACGCTGACAGGGGCGTGCGTGGTGGCGCTGGGACGGGGGATGAGCGGGCTGTTCTGCAACGACCCGTCGCTCGAGAGCAGGCTCCTCGCGTGCGGGAAGGCGTCGGGCGACCTGCTTTGGCCGCTCCCGATCTTCGACGACTACTTCGAGAACATCAAGAGCGACGTCGCGGACATGAAGAACACGGGCGGGCGCGAGGGATCGGCGATTGCCGGAGCGCTGCTGATCCGTGAGTTCGCGGAAGGCAAACCGTGGGCCCACCTCGACATCGCCGGTCCGGCGTATATCGACAAAGACAACGGGCTGGTTGGCAAGGGCGGCGCGGGCGCGGGCGTGCGGCTGCTCATCGAATATCTCTGCGGGCCGGCTTAGAACGCCGGGGTGACTTTGATAGCGACGTTGACCTGGCGGGAACCGCCGGTGCTCACGCTGTCGGGCAGCAGCATCTGAACGGTGCGCGACTCGTCGGCCGTGAGGCCGGCGACGCTGATCTCCTGGGTCGTCACGAAGTTGAGCTCTCCCAGGGTGTCCGGAGCGCCTGTCACGATCACCGACTGCGGGTCAACGGCAATGGACGAGATCTTGTAGCCGGGGGCCACGGCGCCTGTGATGTTCGGGCTGACCAGTATCTCCTTCTGACCGGCCGTCCGCTCCAGTGAGACCTTGACGCTCGCCATGTCGGGCTTTGCTTTCACCTCCGGCACTTCGGCGCCGCTCTTGTCCACCACTCTCACCGGGAAGCGGCCTTCCAGAGGTTTCCGCGGGATGGCGGCGCCGTCAACGATGACCTGGATCTGCGCCACCCGCGACACCGCCTCGCGCGGGCCCGAAACCGCGGCGGCGGGCGGATCCACGGCAGGCACCCCGTAGGCGAATCCCGCGGGAGCCGGACGTATGAAGACGGCCTGCAGAGGGCGAGTACGCTTGATGATGGCGGTGAGCCCGACCGTTACGAGCGGCTCGACAGGCAACAGCGTCACCTCGGGGGGAAGCGTTGCGCCCGGCGCGGGTTCGATGCCCACGCGAAGGCGGTGGATTCCCGGCCCCTTGCCCGCCAGATTGATGATGGCCTGAAGGTCGTCCGGGCCCACCATTTCGAGCGAGCCCTTCGGGCCGCGCACCTCGACCTGGACGGACTTCGGCACGCTCTCGATGAGGACGCTGGACGACTGAAGCTGCGGCATCAGCCGCACCGAAAGAAGCGTAGACCTGAGCGGGTTGCGCTCGCCGTAGACATACACCGTCAGGACGGCCGCCACGAGCACAGATGCGACTTTGTAGAACGTGTTCCCGCGAGGCACTACTATGAGACCACCTTCTGTTCTTCCGGCGCAGCAGTCTCAACGTCCCCGGCGTCTGCTGCCCGGTGGTTGTTGCGGCGGAACAGCGTTCTCCGGACGGAGCGCTCCTGCGTGCCCTGGGGCGACAGGAGCGCCTGCAGACGCGCGCGAAGAGAATCGCCGTCGAACTCCCGCTCTAGCTGCCCTTCAACGGCAAGAGAGATCGTCCCCGTCTCCTCGCTGACAACCACCACCACCGCGTCGGACTCCTCGGTAATCCCTATGGCTGCCTTGTGGCGCGTATGGATGACGGACGAGATTTGCGGGCTGTCGGACAGAGGCAGGGTGCAGCCGACCGCGAGGATGCGATTCGAGCGGATCAGGGCCGCGCCATCGTGCAGCGGGCTGCCCGGGTAAAAGACGGTCGCCAGGAGGTCCGACGAGACCACAGCATCCAGCCGCGTGCCGGTGCTGACGATGGTGTCGAGCCCGATCTCGCGCTCGATTACGATCAGCGCCCCGATTTTGCCGCGTGAGAGCCGGGTGGAGAGCTTGACGACTTCGTCAATCATCTGCGCCAGGTCTTCCTTGCCCAGAAAGCTGAATCCGCGCCCCCAGAAGCCCAGCCTGCCCAGCTCTTCCAGAGCGTGCCTCAACTCCGGGTAAAACAGAATTACGATGGCGACAGGGCCGAGAGGCAGCACCTTCCGCAGCAGCCAGCTCAGGGTGTAGAGGTGGAGATTGTCGCTGACGAAGATCAGCAGAAAGAAGACCGCGAGGCCCCATAGAATCTGCCACGCCCGCGTGCCCTTAACAAGCATAACGAGCTTGTAGAGCACAAACGATATGACGGTGACGTCAAGTATCGTGGTCAGGATCGAGACCCAACCGCCGCTTGTTACATTTGTCCAGAATACCGTCGGAAAGCCCAACTCGCGGATACCGTCCCCAGACGCCTCGTTTGTGGTTCACGGCGGCAGCGCAGGCCCGTTCCGCGCCGCACGCCGAAGGGAGTATATCATCATATCCCCCAAACAACAGGGGGCCGCGCAAGCAGCCTGCCGGGCGTCCTGACCTCTCTAATGCTGTTCGCGCAGAGCCCCGGCCAGAATGTGCGGCAGCCGCCTGTCTGTCAGTCCGTCAACATCGAGCGCTCTGCCCTCGTTGAGCGCGCGCACGCCCTCGAACTCGTCCGAGACTCTCCCGAACACCGCGCAGCCCACGCCCGTCTGGTCCAGCTCGTAGCGCAGGCGGCTCTCGGCGGACGGACGGCAGGTCAGCAGCAGAACCCCCTGGCTCGCGGTCACCAGCGGGTCTATCTCGGCGTGCGTCAGAATCGCATCCACTTCGTCGGTCAGCAGCATCTGGCCGCGGTCGAACTCGAAGCCCAGGCCCGACGCGCGAGCCATCGTCTGGATGCCGGTCAGGACGCCCGCCGCGCCCGCGTTGTGCATGGCGGTAATCCCCTGCGGCCCGATGCCCGCCCGGCGCGCCGCGCCGCACTCCATCATCGTCGAGAGGCTCCTGTACATCTGTGCCGCGTCCTCGGCGAAGCCCTCGCCCAGATTCTCGGCAATATCTTCTTCGCAGACAAGGGCAATAAGGGCCGCGGCTTCGATTCCGGCGGACTGCGTCATAACGAGCAGGTCGCCCGGCAGAGCTGTTCCGGCGGTAACGAACGGGACGCCCTCGCCCATGGCAAGGGCCGTGCATACGCCGGCATCCGGCAGGCTGCCGAACGGGTCCACAACGGTCGTGTTCGCCGCCACCCCCACCCCGAGCTTCGTCGCCTCCCGGTGGACCCTGCGCCAGAAATCGGTGAGGTTCTTTTCGGTGGTTGACGGGGGAACGCTGAGCGAGACCGCAAGGCACTGCAGCGGAAGTCCGGTGGCCGCAGCGCCGGAGGCGGCGGCGAGTACGCCCAGCCGCGCGCAGCGCTCCCAGCCTACTCCCGGATACACCCGGAAGCGGGCGGTGGAGACTGCAGCTTGCGCCGGACCCACGGTGAGGACGCCCACCGGAAGCTGGGGCGCGGGAGACAACAGCAGGCCCGCCGCGGGCGCGCCGAGGCGGTGCTTTACAATCTCCTCGATCCGTTCACGTAAAGGAGGAGCGCTCTGGTCCTCCCGGGCAAGTTCAGTTTCGGGGATCATGGCATCTGGTTCCCATGGTATCGGCTGGCTCGCGGAAGTTCTGCAACCCGCGCAGGGTGATCATGGAAAGAACATCGCGTCCATGTAGGCATCGCGGAAGTCCTCCGCGCCCGAAAGCTCGGTGTAGCGCACCCTGTTCTTCAGACTGAGCGCGCGCCTGCGCTCAACAGATGACAGCAGCGCCATCCGCGCACCCGACCCCGCGGCGTTGCCCACGGAGCTGATCCTGTCCAGCGGAAGCTGCGGCAGCAGGCCGATGCGGCGCGCGGATGACGGCCTGAGGTAGCTTCCGAACGCCCCCGCCAGCAGCACGCGGTCCAGATCGGAAGACCGGATGCCTTCGCGCCGGCAGAGCACCTCGACGCCCGCCGCAATAGAGCCCTTCGCGTTCTGCAGCTCGCGGATGTCGCCCTGGGTCAGCGTCACATCACCGGATGGCCCCGACGCCAGCGCCACTTCCACCTTGCCGTCCGGCCCCACGCGCACCCTTCCGGCGAGCGCGGACGGAACAGTGGGCGGAATCTCGTCCGGCGGAAGCAGGCGTCCTGTCTCGTCCACCAGCCCGCTGTCCAGCAGCGCCGCCACGGCGTCAATCAGCCCCGATCCGCAGAAGCCCACCGGCGGCGCTCCGGCAACGGTCTCAACAGCGAAATCGCCGCCAGACAGCCTCACCTCCGAGATCGCGCCCGCCGCCGCGCGCATTCCGCTGCTGATGCTGGCGCCCTCGAAACACGGCCCCGCCGCCGCCGCGCAGGCGTGAATCTCGCCGTCTCGCGCGAGCACGATCTCGCCGTTCGTGCCGATGTCCACCAGAAGCGTGTTGCCCCTGCGACGCCACAGCCGCGTCGCCAGAATGTCCGCAACGATATCGCCGCCGACGTAGCTGGCGATGGCAGGCATCACGAACACGCTGCCCGCGGGGTTGATGTCCATCCGCGCGGAGCGCACAGGATGCCCGATTTGTCCACGCCCGCTTCGGCGGCGAGGTCGCGCACCATTCTGTTGATGCAGTTGCACACCTCGGTGTGCAGCACGCGCAGCCCGTTGTCCTGCTCAACCGCCATCTGGATGCGGCTGATCACGTCCGCCCCGTAGGCGGCCTGCGGGTTGAGACCGCTCGCCACGCCGAGTTCCTCGCCAGTCCAGAGGTTGTGAAGATACCCGGCAATCGTGGTGGTTCCGATATCGAAGGCGACGCCGTAGAACGCGGCCGTGGTGTCTCCCGGCTCCACGCCAACCAGACGCCCTTCGTCAATGATGGCCGTGCCCGCCCACTCCGGGCGCAGGGCGTGGGACAGCGATTTGAGCACGTCGAGCGGCAGCGCGGGGTCGGGCTTCAGCCCGAGTTCGCGGCAGGCCCGCTCGTAGTCGCCGAGCTGATCCTCGAGGTGGGGCTCGGGCAGGCGGAACGCCCGTTTCGTGAGATTCGGCCGCAGGCGGAACTTCGTCCGGACGCCGCCGGTGACGATCTGCCGGGGCGCGGAGTGCGGCACCTCGACAGTAACCGGGCCCAGGGGCCTTGCTTCGCAAGCAAGGCGCCAGCCCTCTTCTATCTGTTCGGGCTTGAGCAGGCGGCGCTCAGTGCGCGTCACCTCCGATACCGGCCCGGACACCCGCACAAGGCACTTGCCGCAGACGCCCACACCATTGCAGGTGTTGTACACGGCGACGTCCGCAAGGCGGGCAATCTCGAGAAGGGTCAGAGAATCACTGCTGTGCTGCACCGTGCCCGAGGGCTCGAAGCGTACGGAAAAGCGGGGGTCTGTGTTGGATGGACTCGGCATTTGCTGGCAACAACCGCCGGCCGCCCTTTGCGGGCATCGGGCCGGCAGGGACATTATAGCTCAGACAGCACGCGCGGGCAGCAGCGACGCGGCACCATCAGCCGCCTCCCTCGCGAATCCGCGCGACATTGGCGGCGAAAGACTTCTGATAGCGCTCCTGCAGGCGCGCCCTGAGTCCGGCATCGGCGGTGACGATGATGAAGCTGCTGATCCGCACTTCGCCGGGCGCAAGCTCCACCTTGCCCGCCTCGACCTTCCACGATACGTCCCGCGTTCCGCCGGCGGTCACCTCGAACGCATCGGCGGGCTTCACCCACGAAGGCAGCTTCACGCTCACCCGCGCGTCCTGGCAGGGCCGCACCACGGTTCCGAGACGGTCGCAGGCGACGTTGTCGTTGACCGTCACGACGGCGATTGTGCCGTCTCCGGCCAGAAGCGTCCTGACCCAGAGATACTTCGACGCGCTCACCTGCAGGTCCGCCGGGCAGCTTGTCGTAATGACGGGCCCGGCGGTGCGCGCTTCGGCGCCCATCAGGCCGATCTCAGCCCAGAGCTTCTTCGCCCCGTCCGACCCGTCGTCCAGGCAGGTAGGAAACATCCAGTACGACAGCCCCTTCGCGCCGCATCCTATGGCGTAGAACAGCTCCATCCGCTTCTCTTCGGGAGTGGCGTGACGCCCTTTGCCGGCCGGGCCCTCGTACGGACAGGAGAGCAGGATGACATGCAGCGGCTTCGGCTGACCCGCCGACTGCGAAATAGCCGCAGCGCCCTGCACGCTAGTGGGCCGGGTGTGCGCCTGGTAATGGTAGGGGTCGTTGAAGTCCACGTAGTCCTGCTGCTCGGTGTAGTACGGGTCTATGCAGGGAATGTCCGTAAGCTGATGATACGTGTACCAGTTCTCGGGCTTGTAAGTGTTGTCTATGTTCAGCAGAACGGGGCTCTTCGGGCCGTGCTCGCGCAGAATCCTGACCCAATCCACAAGCCACCGTCCCAGCCCTCCCAGACGCTTGTCGGGGTCCACCTTCGGGAAGTTCGCGTCGCTTGCGTCCGGCTCGTCGAGGGCGAACAGGATGGTCTCGACGTGCTTGCCGTCCGGCCAGTGGGTCATGCGGCCGACGCCCTTCGATTCGCAGTAATCCCAGCCCGCATCGCTGTCGAAGTAGCTTCGGGCCGGGCCGATGACAAAGGGCATGACGCAGTTCACGTTGTGCGCCGCGTAGTCGTCAATGAAGCCCTTGAGCGCCTTCTCCGGTTCGCCGCCTTCGCCGGGCGAACTCCAGACGCCGTAAATCATGTCCCGCCCCCACGCCCGGATGCCCGCCTGAGCCACGGCGCCTCCGGGGTATTCCACGCGAAATGTGTGATACGACATCACGTCGAGCGGCCGTGTGAGCTTCAGCACAATGGACGACAGCGCAAGCGACTCGTCTGCTGAGATGATACAGGACGCTGTGACGTCGCGCCCATCCATCCGCACCAGCGCAGGCTTCTTCCCCGCGACGGTGTGCCGGGGGTAGAGGTACACCGTCCTGAGATCCGGCGAGAAGGCTATGGTGGCGAAGCGCGGCTGGACCCTGGCAGGAGAAACGGCCGCCGCAATGACGCCCGCATCGGTGACGATGCCGAGCTTAAGCTGCTGCGGCTTCGGCGCGCGGCGCAGCCTCAGAACGATACTGCCCCGGCCGCCGGGCTCCACCGTCTGCGGCTCGGGCATCCACCACGCCGGCCATCCCGCGCGCATCAGTGTCTGGATGCGGTCCGCAGGAAGGCCAGAGATGAGGATGCTCGAGCGATACTTGTCTTCGGCTTTCGGGAGTTCTTCTTCTTTGGCGATGGCCTCTTTCAGGCTTATCCCTTCGAGCGTGAGGTCCCGAACCGTCAGCGCTCTGGCGCCCGTGTTCACGAAGTACAGAAAAGCGTAGCCGCCGAGCGGCATGTCCGGCCGGGCGTAAGCAAGCCGGTCGCCTTTTGCGTCCTTGAACGACCACCCCTCCTGCCACAGCGGCATGTATTCGGGGAAGGGCTGATCGGCGAAGTAGCAGGCGGCTTCGATCTGCTGGGCAGAGCACGCCCCGGAGACGGCCAGCGCCACAGCGGCGGCGGCAAGAAGCAAGAGAACCGTTCGCGCCTTCATTCTGAGAAGCAACTCCCCTCGGGCGCCGCGCATCTGCGCGCGGCGCCCGCATAATGCTGCTACGGACCCTCAACCGTCAGCGCGCCTACCTCGTCCCAGCCGTCCGACTGGCCCGCGGTGTCCAGCGTGTACGACTGGCCCGCGGTGTCCAGCGTGTACATCCATGCGGTCATGGAGCGCCCCGCGGCGTTCTCGCTGAACCGCAGCGACCAGCGCACCTCGATCTGGTCGCCCGCCACGTCCACGCTGCTGCCGGCGCAGTCAAGGGTCACCAGGCCGTTGCTGATGGTGTGCGCGCTGCCCGGCGCAAACCCGCCCAGCCAGGCCGAGTTCGCATCGTCGCGGAGGTACATCAGGTTGTTGGAGCCCTCGTAATACAGATAGACCCCATCGGCTCCAGTGCGCGTGGTGTTGATGATCAGG